>JAATFE010000030.1 GCA_015655365.1 Terriglobales bacterium | reverse complement strand
TTGTGCTCGACACTATTTGCGCTTCAGATGTGGTCTGACCACTGTCGGGAACCTGACAGGGAGGGGCCAGTCTGATAGGCAATGAATCGAAACCAAGCGGTAATTTTCTGGAGGCTTTAATGAGAAGTTTGACCGTAGAAAAGCGGTTGGAGTTTAGAGATACATCGTGGGGGCCGATACACGGGTTCTTGCGCGGATTTAAGGTGGGCTGGCTGGTGTTTCTAGTCATTGCCATGATGGCGTCGTTGGGCGCGATGGCACAGCTCACCGGTAAAGGCGGAATTACCGGAGCCGTGACGGATAAAACTGGGGCCGTGATTCAAGGCGCTACCGTTACTGCTACCAACACGGCAACCGGCATCACAGTTACGACCACCACGACAGGCGCGGGCGACTTCAACTTTTCCGCCCTCGATCCGGGCATCTATACGGTGGCCACATCTGCCAAGGGCTTTGAAAAACAGACTCAGGAAAACATCCATGTCAATGCCATGGAGATGCAGACTTATAGCCCGGTAATGACCGTCGGCGGTGCCGATCAACAGATTACCGTGACCGCCGAACCTCCGCAGTTGGAGACCAGCAACGCAACGCTGGGCGCCACCATGGAAAACGAGATGTATTCCGAACTGCCCATCGAAATGGGCGCTTATGGCAACGCCGACCAGCGTCGCGCTTCCGACTTTGTGTATCTTATGCCTGGCGTTCAGGGCAATGAGACTAACGGCAACGCCACAACGAATACCGGCGTCGTCAATGGTTCCGGCAGCAGGGGCGCCGTCTCGGCTGTATACATCGACGGCGTCCCGTTTGTGCGCGCCGGCGGCAACGGCGATCCCCGCTATGTGTGGACCGCTATCTCAGTTGACGCGGTCGATCAGTTTCAATTGCAAACCACCGGCTACCCGGCCATCTATGAAGGCCAGGGCGTCATGAACTACAGCATCAAGCAGGGCGGAGCCAAGTACCACGGCTCCATCTACGAGTTCTTCCGGAATACCTCCCTGGATACCTGGGGCTTCTTTGCCAAGAGCACCAACACTCCCACTGGCCAGGCGATCAAGCCGGTCGAGCACAGCAACGAATACGGCATCAACCTCAGCGGTCCACTCGTCCCGTTTGGCGCGTGGAAAGAGAAGATCTTCTACTTCGGCAACTACAACGGTTTCCGCTATACCAGCGCGACTCCGACGTCGATGACCTTTCCCACCACGGCCCAGCAGAATGGCGACTTCAGCGCGACGGGCGTCCACATCTATGACCCCCTCACGCAGGCAGCCTGTACGGCGAACAGCACCGACGGTCCTTGCCGGTACCGTTACGGCTACGGTCCTGGTGTTGGCAAAGCATCGCAGGGCAATCCTGTAGCAACCGGCGCCAAGCTCGATGCGATCCCGGCCAGTGAGTTCTCTGCGGTTGCCGTGAACATGCAGAAGTTCCTGCCGCAAATTTCGAACGCAGCCGCGGTGCAAGGCAACTACATCGCGCCCAACGCCACGGGCCTGGTCAATTGGTCCATGACCCACCGCCTCGACTACAACATCAATACGGCAGACACGCTCTCCATGGTGGCGGCAATCGGTCGTCAGGCCAGTTCGAATCCTGTGGGGCAGAACACCTCAGGCCGCAACGTGGGACCGGTTCCGTATAACTACGGCCAGGCATACGCACCGAAGACGGCAGTTGGCGTGCTTGAAGAAACGCACGTATTCTCGCCGCACCTTGTCAACCAGATCAAGTGGGGATATGCCCGCTACAACGGCCCTACGTTCAACTCCAACCAGGAGCCGAATTACGCCGCGACGACCATGGGGTTGTCCGGACTGCCGACTGGGCAGGCACAAGAGACCTTCCCGATCGTGACCTTTGCCGGCACGGATGCTCCCACAAACTGGGGCGGCACCACTGCCAACGTCACCCTCGCGGAAAACTACACAATCCTCGACAACCTGCAGTGGACGGTCGGCAAGCACGCCTTCACCTTCGGCGGCCAGACCGCATGGCTGCTTTACAACGTAGTGAATGCCACGGGCGGATCAAGCCCCATTACGCTCGCCGCTGCGGTTACGGAAACTGAGGGCATTCAGCCGTCCAGCAATACGTCTCCGAAGTACACGGCAATTGCCAGCACTGGTCTTTCCTATGCCAGCTTCCTGGTCGGCGAAATCGACAAGGGTAGCTTCACGCAGTATCTGCAGCAGGAGTTTGGCGCACGCTTCCGGGCCATCTCGCCCTACATCCAGGACAACTGGAAGGTGAACTCCAAGCTCACTCTCGACCTCGGCCTGCGCTACGATTACTTCCCGACCGTCACGGAAGTTCATAACGCCGAGAGCTTCTTTAACCCATTCCTAGCCAACCCCATCACAGGCGTCAATGGCGCCCTGCAGTTTACGGGCAAGGGCGCCGGCACCTGCAATTGCTCCACGCCGGTCAACAACTACAAGAAGAACTTTGGGCCTCGCCTCGGCGCAGCCTACCAGCTTGGTTCGAAAACCGTGATCCGCTCCAGCTATGGTGTCATGTTTACGCATGGAGACGCGGTGGGTGGCCTGGCGTCGAGCATCGGAACGCTGGGCTTCGCAGCCTCGCCTTCCTTCTCGTCGAATGGTTCCCTGCTGAGCACCATGCCTCTCCACGGCGCCAACGGTGCGATTCCTTCCTTTACGGGCGCGGCGGGTGTGGGTTCGGGTCCGCAATACGGCACTGGTTACACCACGACGACCGGCTATACAGGAACGCCTTCGAGCATGGGTTATGTCGACCCGTATCTCGGCAGCCGCGCCCCTGAGTACATCAACTGGAGCTTCGGCCTCCAGCGCCAGTTGACCAACGCAATCACAGCCACCGCAACCTATGTCGGTTCGGAGGGTCACTTCCTCCAGACCGATGGCAGCAACGCTCGTGGTTTCTGGGCCGATCAGCTCGATCCAAAGTATCTGTATCTGGGATCGACACTGAGCAGCGCCGGCACTTCAGCCTGCGCGGCCAACGGTCTGACTTGCCCAGCCAACTTCACTACCAGCCAAAACCTAAGCGCCGCGTTGAAACCCTTTCCGTTCCAGACGGTCGGCGATTCCTTCGGTTACGTAGGAAACGCCAACTATCACGGGCTCCAGGTCCTCGTGAACATGCGCGCTTGGCATGGACTCACGCTCAACGGCAATTACACTTGGGCGCGTGCGATTGACGACGGCGGCACTTTCCGTTCCGGCTATGCACTTCCCGCCGGAACTGTTGTCAACTCTTCCAAAGCCTACAAGGCTGACGCAATCGAGCGCACCGTCTCCACCACCAACCAGCCGCAGCACCTTGTCCTGACCGGCGTATGGAACATGCCCTTCGGCAGGACAGTTCTCGCGCAAAACAACATCGAGCGGACAGTCATCGGCGGCTTCAAGTTCTCCGGTGTCTACCAGGCCTATTCTGGATCGCCCTTGGCAGTCACCGGATCGGCTTGCCAGACCAATCCAGCGCAGAGCACCTGCGCGCCCACCCTCAACCCGAACTTCACCGGATCGGCACGCCAGAATGGAAAGTGGGGCAAGGGCGTCACTTGGGCGAACTATAACTCGACGTCCAATGCCGGCTCTTACTTCGTCGTCCCAAGCGTAGGTGGTGTGGCTGGCGGCAATGCCACCGTCTCCGGCCCGTTTGTCGCTCCGGTAGCTCCCACTGGACAGACGTCGCTGCTCAATACGGCGGCAGCGCCTGCTTACACCTTCGGCAACTCGCCGCGTACCGCTCCCTACAACCTCTACGGTCCTGGTAACTACCAGTTGGATCTCGCTATGGTGCGCACCTTCCCGCTGCACATCACGGAGACATCCAAGCTGAACTTCCGGGCCGAGTGGTACAACGTTACCAACCACACCTTATTTGCAGTTGCCAGCACAGCCGTTGGCAATGCAAACTTCGGGCAGGTTACCAGCACTACGGCCGCAACCCGCAAGGCTGCACAGTTCTCGATGCGTATCGAGTTCTAACCCAGCCCGTTGCATAACTGGAAGAGGCTGCTGGTTTCAAACGGCAGCCTCTTCTTTGTTTTTTGCTGCTTCATTCGAACCTCTCTATCTCCATGCCCCTGCAAGGATTGGCCCTTGAGCTTTGCAATTTACTCGACTTCTTAAGGTCTAATTCGGGCCGAAAGCTATACAACAGCAGAGAGAGCGTCGCCATCCCATTCCAACGCCCATCATTTCCTGTGAGGACTCCTTCATGTTTGTTTCAATGCCCCAAGATTCGCGCCATTGTGTCCTTTCCTTTCTAATTCTTTCGCGATGGGCGGGAACACTGTTGCTCTCCCTCGCCGTTGCCGGAATTGGTTTGCAGCCGGCTGCCGTGGCGCAAACTCCGGTTGCTGCCGTGGCCGCCTCCGCAGAGATCGCGCCGCCGCATGGGCAGGTGGAATACCTTTGGCCCGCGGGCGCGCCCGGTGCCGTGGGCGCGGAAGAACAGGACAAGCCGCACCTGGAGATTTTTGGAGCCCCAGGAACAGGCCCGCATACGGCAGTGATCGTGTGCCCCGGCGGCGGCTACACGCATCTGGCTTACGACAAGGAAGGCACGCGCATTGCCGAGTGGCTTAACTTGCGCGGCATCACGGCATTCGTTCTGACTTATCGCCTGGCTCCTCGCTATCGTTATCCGGAGCCCATTCTGGACGGGTACCGCTCGGTGCGCTGGGTGCGCAGTCATGCGCAGCAATTCGCCATCGCTCCGGACCGGATCGGCATGTGGGGATTCTCCGCAGGCGGGCATCTGGTGGGAATGGTGGGCACGCACTTCGATGCGGGCAACGCGCAAGCCGCGGATCCCATCGACCGGGTAAGCGACCGCCCCGACTTCGTCATCAGTTCCTATGGCGGCCTGACGCTTCAGCCGGGAGTGGCAAAGCCCGGCGCCATGAACTCGCTACTGGGCGACCATCCCGCGCCCGGGTTGGTCGAAGATCTGTCTCCCGACAAGCACGTCACGGCGCAGACGCCGCCCTATTTTCTGTATGCAACCACCACGGATCAGTCTGTTCCGCCGCTGAGCAGCGCGGTCTTCTATACAGCGCTGGTGCGTGCCGGAGTTCCGGCGGAGATCCACATCTTTCAGCAAGGACCACATGGCACGGCGCTGGCGCAGGGTTATCCCGCATTGTCGGCATGGACTGGCTTGCTCGAAAACTGGCTCCGGCAGAATGGCTGGATTGCTGCCTTTGCCAGCGCACCAACGCACTAGGTTTCTGACCGCTTGAAGTTGTGCCAACTTGGGTGCCCCAGGTCTCGCTTCTGAGACCTGGGAATGCACGAACTCAAGGTACGAGATCATCCGGTCAAAAACCTAAAAATCGTTCACTTCGAAAAGGAATATCAAGATGAATTGCAAAATAGCTAAAGTCTCGTCGCTGTGGACGATCCTTCTGGCGCTAATTGCTGGCGCCGCTGCCGTCAACGCCTCCACGGTGGGGATCAGTCCTCCCGTCGAGCCGCTTACGCCGGAGCGAGTTGCCCTGCTGCCGCGGTCGGAACGAAGCGCATGGCTGCAATATTTGCAGCACTCCAAACAGCAACGCCTGGCGGACAAGGACTTCTTTCAAGCTGAGTTGAAGCGCGCCGGAATCAAGACACCGACGGAGCCGCAGCACGATTTTGGGGCTCGCAGCATTCCACTTGGCCGCGATGCAGCATGGTATGCAAGCACCGAAGCACGGCACATTGCGGATGTGGTCGTCTCGTTTCAGACCCCGGCCGGTGGCTGGGGAAAGAACATGAGCATGAGCAAGGAGACGCGCCGTCCCGGCGAGGCTTTCACCCCGAATAATGTGTCGAAGTTCCTTTCTCCCAACGATTTCGATACTCCGCTGGAGCCGGAGTGGAATTACGTGGGCACCATCGACAACGACGCCACCATGACCCAGTTGAACTTTTTGGCCAAGGTGATTACGGCTGTGGGGGCGAAGGATGGAGCCGCCTATTTGTCCACTTTCTCGCGTGGCATGGATTACCTGTTTGCCGCGCAGTTTCCCAACGGCGGCTGGCCGCAGGTGTGGCCTCTGGAAGGCGGCTATCACAATGCCGTCACGTTTAACGACGGTGCGGTCGCCCAGGTAGTGGAACTGATGGGGCGGGTCGCGAAGGGTGAGCAGGAATTCTCGTTTGTGTCCAAAGAGACGCGCGCACGCGCCGCGGCCAGCTTTGCGCATGGAATCCAGTGCATCTTCGCCTCGCAGATTATTGTGAATGGAACGCCCACGGTGTGGCCGCAGCAGGCCGATGCACTGACGTTGAAGCCGGTCTCAGGCCGCAATTTCGAGCCGCCAGCCCAGAGCGCCAGCGAAAGCGCCACCCTGCTCTTGTTGCTGATGAACCAACTGTCTCATCCCACCGCGGCAGAGCAGCGGTCCATCCGCGCCGCGGCGGTATGGTTCAAGAAGACAGCCATTCGCGATCAGCGCATGGAGCGCGGTCCGGAAGGACGGAGGCTTGTTCCCAGTCCCGGCGCAGGGCCCATCTGGGCGCGCTACTATCAGGTTGGCACCAACCTTCCTGTTTTTGGCGACCGCGACAAGTCCATTCACGACAATATGAGTGAATTGTCCAAGGAGCGCCAGAATGGCTACAGTTGGTATAGCGCAGATGCGCAGCGCGCCCTTGATCGCTTTGAAATTTGGGACAAAGAACACCCGGAGTCGAAATGAAGAGATACCGCAGTCTTGTTTGGTTATTTGTGCTCGCCGGCATGGTGAGCAGTGTTTGTTTCGCGGCACCCGCCGAAGAGAAGCCCTGGTCGCAACGCGCGGCCAACGCGGCAATCGCTCGCTGGCCCGATGGTCGCTTTGTACCGCCAGATGCCCACTGGGTATGGAACTACGAACTGGGCACCCTGCTGGAAGGCGTGGATGCCGCGTGGCTGAATACCGCCGATGCGCGCTACTACAACTACATCAAGAAATCGGTGGATCAGTTTGTGAACGCCGATGGTTCCATGCCCACCTACAAAGTGGAAGAGAATCAGCTCGACAGTATCCTGCTGGGCCGCCAACTTCTGCTGCTCTACGGCGTGACGCAGGACAAGCGCTACGCAACGGCTGCCACAACGCTCTACCAGCAACTCATGCACCAGCCGCGGACCGCTTCCGGCGGCTTCTGGCACAAGCAAAAATACCCTAACCAGATGTGGCTCGACGGCCTCTATATGGCGGAGCCTTTCTATGCCGAGTATGCCGTCACGTTCCATCACCCCGAGGCATTCAGCGACATCGCTCACCAGTTTGCCTTGATGGACGAGCATGCGCGCGATGCGAAAACCGGCCTGCTCTATCACGGATGGGATGAGTCCAAGCAGGAGCGCTGGGCCAACAAGCAGACCGGCCTCTCGCAGGAGTTCTGGGCCAGGGCCATAGGCTGGCACATGATGGCGTTGGTCGACACGCTCTCCTACTATCCCGAGGGCGATCCGGGCCGCAAGCAGTTGATTGCCTTGCTAGAGAAGGATGCCGCCGCCGTGGCGCGCTTCCAGGATAGCAAGACCGGCCTCTGGTATCAGGTAATGGACAAGGGCGCGGCGAAGGGGAACTACTTTGAGTCCTCTGCGGCGTGTATGTTTGTTTATTCGCTGGCCAAGGGCGTGCGTGAGGGCTATTTGCCCCAAAGCTACCTGGCGAATGCGGATCGCGGCTACAAGGGCATCCTTAGCCACTTCATTCAGACCGGGCCTGGCGACGATGTGTCGCTTACCGGCACGGTGAAGGGTGCGGGGTTGGGCGGCGATCCCTACCGCGACGGAAGCTATGCCTATTACATCGGCGAGAAGGTTGCGGCCAACGACTCCAAGGGCGTGGGCGCATTTCTGCTGGCCAGCACGGAGATGGAAAACGTCGAGAATGCGAAGCTGGGGCGCGGCGACACGGTCCTGATGGATGCCTGGTTCAACAGCCAGACGAAGCCTGACATTACGGGCCAGCCGGTCTCCTTCCACTACAAGTGGAACGACATGGCCAACAGCGGCTTCTCGCTGTTCGGCCACATCTTCAACAACTTTGGTGCGCAGACGAAGACCCTCTTTACCGAGCCCACGCTCGCTTCGCTGAAGCAGGCGCAGGTCTACCTCATCGTCTCGCCGGACATTCCGGTGAAGAACCCGAACCCGCATTATGTGCAGCCGGAAGACGCGACGCAAATTGCGGAGTGGGTCAAACAGGGTGGCGTGCTGGTGCTGTTGGAAAACGATCCCGCCAACGCCGATTTGGATCACCTGAACCTGCTGGCCGAGAAGTTCGGCATCCACTACAACACGGTGTTGCGCAACACGGTGGACGGCAACAAGTTCGAGATGGGCAAGCTGCTCATCCCCGGCGGTGGGCCGATTTTCCACGATCCGCACACGGCGTATCTGAAGGAAATCTGCACCATCGCGGTGAAGGCTCCGGCAGTCTCCTTACTCACAGATCGCGGCGACATTCTGATGGCCAAGGCCAAGTATGGCAAGGGAACGGTCTATGCCACAGTCGATCCGTGGTTCTACAACGAGTACACCGACGGACGGAAGCTGCCCGCCGAGTACGACAACTACGGCACGGCCAAGGAACTGGCCCGCTGGATTCTGGGTCAGGTTTCACACTGATCCACTGAAAGTTGAAAGCCTGTCTCCGCGTTTGTTTGGCGCGGAGGCAGGCTCTTTTTGTTTTGGTGGAGAGGCTATTCGAGCGGCGGCGCTTTCTGCGTCACTGGATTCCAATTGTCTTCCCCTCGCAAATATACCTCCGGCGCGTATTGCTTTGCCTCTTCCGGCGTGAGGAGCTTGGCGTGCAGATCGCGTTCGCCCGGATGCGATCCCGGTCCGGTTGAGCCAAACTCGGAGTAGGTGGCTGTCTCGATGGAGTGCGTGCCGGGGAGCCATTCGCGCCAACCCGCTGGCTTAATGTGGCCGCCCATTTCCGTATCGATATAAGTGACTGTGGAGTAGGGCCGCCATGGCCGCCCCAGCCACACGTTCGTCACGCCCGGCTCGGCAGTCAGTTTGGACTTGTAGATGACATAGCCGGAGTCCTGCTTCGGATAGACCTTGCTCTGCGCTGTGAGAAAGCCTTCCGAGAGCGGCAGGCTATGAATCTCGCAGCGATCGAGGACAGTTTTTCCGTCGCCGAAGATGAAGTCGAAATAACCCTCGATATAAGAGTCGGAAAAATATTGCCGCGCTGGCCGGCACGCGATGTTCTCTCCACTACCCGTGCAGCCTTTGCTTGCGGCAAGGAGCGTATCTTGCAGCGCCAACAAGCGCACATTGTGGAAAACGGCGCGGTCGCCGGTCACTCGCAGCGCCACGGCCTGCGAGCCGGTGATGTTCGGATCTTGCATGATTTTGAAGTCGTTCTGGAAGGTGATATTTTCGGCGAAGAAGTTGTCGCCGGTCACGTTCACGGTTGCGGTGTTTCGTGTGCCGCCGTTGAGCGCCGCACTGCGGTTGAAGACCACCACTGTTTTGCTCGCGTCCGGATTAGCGCTGCGCAGTTGGATGTTCGGCTTGCTGATTGTCAGCACTTCGCGATAGGTTCCCGGCGCCACCAGGATCAGTGCGCCGCCGGTTGCGGGAGCCACATCGATGGCCCTCTGAATCGACCAGTAATCTCCGGTTCCATCCGCAGCCACATAGAGCGTCTTGTCTTCCGGCAGCACCTTGACGGCGGCCTGGGGAGCAGTAGCCCCAGTAGGCAGCGGCACAAAGCGGCTTTCGCAGGGCCGGGTAGTTCCTTCGACGCCATCGGCTTCGGTCACGGTTACGTCCGGCCCAGCTGGGATCAGGTTGCCGCGCTTGCCGGCAAGGGAGATCTCCGCGAACTTGGCGAGGACTTCGGATTTCTCCAGGCCTGCGGCGGTCACGTCGCTCAGCGCGATACCAAGCTTGTGTTGCGCGTCCAGGCCATAGAAGGTGAAAGCGCC
>JAATFE010000334.1 GCA_015655365.1 Terriglobales bacterium | reverse complement strand
TTCCCAGCAGGCACTCCTTGCAAATGTGGAGGAGGAATCTGGGAAGAAGTTCGGATTTGCTGAAGCCTTTGCTGGCCACGATCCGGCACGCAAGGCTCCACTCCTGCCTGGAAAGCAGTCTCTCGCTGTCCGTGGGAAGCGCATCCGGCCCCCACAAATCAACCTCCGCCAACGCGCCGAATTCCAATTTTTCTGCGCCGGCCAGACTGGTTCGGGACTCCGGTGGTTCGGCTTCTGGCGTCCATCTGTGAGTAGTCGCCATACTCGCACCATAAGCCACGGACGTTAATTCTCAATAAACAAGAGACTGCTATTAATGGGAAATCGCTTTGAAATACAAGGGGGTGAGGCAGGGGTGAGGTTACCGGGTGTGGCGCCGAAACTCGCTTGTCACCCTTTTCCAGAGCACAGGCTTCGGCCATCATCGACTCGTCTGCCGCGTTCAATACCGTAGGCGCAGACAAGCGGGCACCCGTGCTAGCAGGGCCGCAACTCATCCTGACTCAACACATAATGCACTTTGGAGCCGAAATTGAGACGCATCTACCTTTTCGCAGTATTCGCTTGTGTTCTGTTCCTGGGATCGACGTTCACGTACGCACAGTTTGAAACCGCTTCTGTGCTGGGATACGTGCACGACGCCTCCGGAGCAGCGCTGTCCAATGCCACTGTCACTCTTGTGAACCAGGAAACCGGGACAAAAGTGACGATCAAAACCAACGCTCAGGGAGCCTACCAGTTCAACGATGTGCACGTCGGGCAATACAAGATCGATGCCGGCGCCAGCCAGTTCAACGAATCGGTAACCGAGGTATTTACGGTCGACGTCAATACCCGCCAGCGCGTGGATGTGGTGCTGCACCCCGGCAGCGTGTCGGAGACGGTGACGGTTTCTGGCGCGGCGACGCAACTGCAAAGCGAGTCGAGCGACAGCGGTACCATCATTTCCCAGACCGAAGTGGACAACCTGCCGCTAAATGGCCGCGCCTATGGCGATTTGGCCACGCTGGCGCCCGGAGTCCGGCGCAACAATCTGGAAAACCAGTCGGTGACCAGCCGCGATGCTTCCTTCAACGTGAATGGGCAGCGGTCGGAGTTTAACAACTTCCTGCTGGACGGGTTGGACAACAATGCGTACGGCACCTCGAACCAGGGCTTCTCAAACCAAGCCATTCCGCCTTCTCCCGACGCGATTAACGAGTTTCGCGCCGAGACCAGCAACTACAGCGCCGAGTTCGGGCGCGCTTCCGGCGCGGTCATCAATGTGTCGATCAACAGCGGCACCAACACATTCCATGGCAGCGTGTGGGAGTATCACCGCAACACGGTTCTGAATGCGATCGGACCGTTTCTGGCTCCCGTCAGCGCCGTCACCGGCAAGTCCCAGAAGCCGGTACTCATTCGCAACCAGTTTGGCGGCGCGCTCGGCGGCCCCATTCTCCGCAACAGGATGTTCTTCTTTGCCGACTACGAAGGCGATCGCCAGGTGCAAGGTTCGTACACGACGGCGACCATCCCCACCGACCTGCAACGGCAGGGCATCTTTCAAACCTCCACCGGCGCCGTGGTGCCGCTGCGGAATCCGGTCACCGGAACCTTCTATGCCAACGGCGTTGTGCCGCAGTCGGACTGGACCCCGCTTGCCAAGTTGGTGATTGCCGCGCTGCCTTCGCCCAATGTTCCTAACAGCATTTCCAACAACTATGCCTCGATGCCCAAGGCCAGCCTGACCGACGACAAGGGCGACGGCCGTTTGGACTACTATTTGAGCCCGAAAACCACGGTCTTCGGCCGCTACAGCGACCACCAGGGCAACATTGTCGATGCATCTTCCATTCCCGGCGAGGCCGGTGGCGGCGGCAACGGCACGATCCATGCATACAACCGGCAGATCGCCGGCGGCGTTACCCATAGCTTTACGACAAATTCGATCCTCGACGCGCGCATCGGCTTCACCTGGACAAAAGGCGGCAAGTCTCCTTATCTTGCTGGACAGCAAAGCCTGAATACGCAGGCCGGAATTCCGGGCTTGCCGGGGGACAAGACGGTCGTGCGGGCACTCAGTTCCGAGAACGTGAAGAACTACACTGCCTGGGGCGCGCAGAACTCGAACCCGCAGTTCCAGAATCCGTTCGTTATCGATCCCAAGGTCAACTACTCCATATTGAAGGGCCGGCATAGTCTCAAGGTGGGCTGGGAATTCCTCTCGATCAATACCGAGGTGGACGACTTCAACCCGGTCTACGGTTCGGAAAACTTCAACGGCGGCTTCAGCCAGAATGGCGGCGGAACCACCGACAAGGGCGCAGCGAACGCGACCTATCTTGCCGACTTCCTGACCGGCGCGCGCTCCACTTACCAG
>JAATFE010000063.1 GCA_015655365.1 Terriglobales bacterium | reverse complement strand
TTCCTTCCAGCCCGGCCGCTCGCGGAGCCGGTTCTTTGCGGCGTCGAGGAAGAGATAGCGCTGACGCCCGGCGAGTGGGGAGATAGCCATGTCCCGATAGTAAGGGATGTTGGGCGGGGTGTAGAACTCGCCGATGAATGTAATGCCGGATGAAGTGGTGTATTTGCCGCCGAGAAGGATGGCTTCATGTTCGCGCCATGCGACCTCGCCGTGCAGTTCCCATGCCTGGCCGAGGACGCGGGTGAAGGTGAGCGCGCCAAAGGAGTCGCCGCCGCGATCGTTGCCGGCGATGAGCGCCGTGTCGAATCCGTGCACCAGCACGTTATAGCGGAGAGCCGTGGTGTCGTGCATGTTGGCCTGCGCAGAGGCGAGGGCTGCGGTGGACCAGGCGAGGGTGAGGGCGTGGGGTCCGTGGACGTAGTCGGCCTTGACCATGTCGCGGCCCTCGTTGACGTTGAGCCGGTCGGTGGGATTGGTGGGAATGCGCGGCGGGTCGAGCACGCCGGCGGCGGTGAAGGCGTAGCCAGTGCCCCAGCGCACGATGCGCCGGCCCACCATGAAATCGAAGTCCCCGGCGGAGAGGCCGGTATACGTCTCCTTCACATGGATCTGCATGTGCGTGTCGCCGTGGGTGCTGGTGAGCGCGACCGCGCTGGCGGAGACAGTCCAACGCTGCTGGTAGCGGATGGAGAAGGAAGGCTCGATGAGGACCTGATTGAGAATCTTCGGTACCGGTACGCGGAGATTGCTGTAGCCGGTTGCGTCGTCGATGGCGGAGAAGGTATAGCGGAAGTCGTAGCGAGGCGCGGAGGGTGGAGTCTCCTGGGGCGCTGCGTCCTGGGCCGCGGCCAGGGATGCAGTTGCGAGGAGGAGAAGCGCCGGGAGTGGGAGAGAGAGTTTCATTGGGGTTTGGTGATTGGTACGAAAAGCCAGGTTGGGATTTGTGAGTTTCCGCTCTGGGACCTTGACCGAATGATTTTGTGCGTTGAGTTCGTGCTTTCCCAGGTCCCAAGACACAGGTCCTTCGACTCCGCTGCGCTTCGCTCAGGATGACAGCCTCTCTGGTAAATGAGGATGACAGCATCGTTAGAGGCTTTGAGCGAAAGGGAGGCCGATCAAAAGCGGTCGGTGCGGCCTTGGTAAAAGAGCTTGTCGGGCAACTCACGCGGGGCGGAGCCGGAGTATTCCAGCACGCTGTGCGAGTTATGCCGGATCTGGTCGTAGAGTGTAAGCCGGTGTAGCAGGGTGCGGCCGCTGGTTTGCAGATACTCGTCGAAGGTGGCGGACTTGATGTGCTTGCCGGAGGTCAGATAGAACTCGGCCTTCACCGGGCGGGCATCCTGAACGCGCAACCAGTACTCGATCCTTTGATAAGTCGAGCCTTTGCGCTTGGCGGTGAGTTCCAAGACATAACATTCTTCCGCTCCCACCTTTTCGGTGCGCAGATAGACGGGGGAGTAGTCGACCGCATAGTTGGTGCGGGCGATGTCGCCGTTGGAGGCGTCGCCCGAGAGCCGTTCGAGCGGCGTGATGCGCACCGGGCGGCTGGTGTCGGGCAGATAGATCCACATATCGTCGCCCAGCATCAGCAGGTGGCGGCCCTTGTCGCGCGGGCTCATGAACTCGACATAGGTCCTTTCGAGACCCTTTTGCGAGACCTCGTAGAGACGCTCTTCGTCGGCCTTGTTCGACTCGAAGGTGGTGATTTTGACGTGGACCACATAGGCCGGCCAGCCGTTGCGGTAGGTGTCGGAGCGCTTGAGCAGAGCCTCGGCATCGGGCGTTGCGGCGTGGCCGACCAGCACGCAGGCGAGCAGGAAGCCAACGAGCAGGAGCAGCAGGAAGGTGCGCAGTACGCAGTTGATGCGCGGTGGGTAAGTGTTAGACATGGGCCAATGCCTCCGCTATTTGCAGCCGGGATGCGCGGACCGCCGGCAGGATGGATGCGAACGCCAGCGAGACGATCACCAGCAGCGACGAGCCGATCATCTGGGCGGGCACATGAAGAACCCTGAATGGGATAGCCACGGTATATCCGGGCGGCGGCGGCATATGCAGGCCGGAAGAGTTCAGCAACATGCCGAGCAGGTTGCCCGCGGCCACACCGACAAGCGCGCCCATGATGCCGAGCAAGGTTGCTTCCAGCATGAACAGAGCGACGATCCAGCCGCGGGGCGTGCCCATGGCCAGCATGGTGCCGATTTCGCGGGTGCGCTCGAACATGGACATGAGCAGCGTGTTGACGCTGGACATGAGCACCATGAAGAAGACGATGACGCCCATGAAGAGGAAGATGCCGTTGAACATGGTGGATACCTGCTTGTAATAGGTGGCCAGGTCGATCCACTTTTTCAACTCCATCTGCTGGGGCAGGCCGCGCAGGCGGGGAGCGAGCTCAGCCGCGACCTTGTCGGTGTTTTCAGTGGCGTCAAGGCCGATGACCAG
>JAATFE010000054.1 GCA_015655365.1 Terriglobales bacterium | reverse complement strand
TGCTCGAACCGGCCCACATACACGCGCATCGCAACCACAAACAGCAGGAAGGCGACGCTGAACGAAAGCCCGCGCCAGGGCAGGTGGAGGGGACTGCTGAAGCGGCTTTCAAAGGCCCGTGCGCCGCCCGAGATAAGCAGAAAGACGATGGCCATGATGCAGATCAGAATCGCCATGGTCAGCAGCCAGCCCAGGATCAGGTGCCAGGCGGGCAAGGTGAAGAGATAGAAGTTCAGCGGCCTGCCAAAGATCGGGTCGGCCACGCTTCCCGTTGCGGCGGGAGCGTACCACCAGAGCGCCAGGGTGGACCACTGCGCCTGCATCGCGCCGCCGGTGGCCAGGGCAACCACGATGGAGCCCACAATCGCCGCTATATGCAGCACCGGCTCTACCGAAAGCTTCACCGGCTGTCCGCCGATGAACAACGTGTGATCGTTGGGCAGATCGTGGCGATGCGCCCGCTTCAGAGCGGAAAATGCGCCATAGAGAACAAGAAAAGTCAGAGCCGCGAAGCCCAGGAAGATTCCCCACTGCATTCCGCGGGCTTTCCAGAAAACATCGCCATAGCCGAGCGACTGGAACCAGAGCAGGTCAACCCATAAGGTCAGGGCGATCCGGCCGCCGAACAGAACTACGGCCAGAACGGCGAGGAAAAGGATGAGACCGCGGTGGCTGCGCCGCGACGGTTGTTGCTTCAGTGGCCAATCGATCGATTCGGGCAATTCTCCACCCCATAAAACAGATTTTGCGCAAGGGCCCAGGAGAGGTGCATCGCTCTAAATCGGTGACCGCATTGCGGTTCCTGAACCCGATATTGCAGCGGACTCACCTAGTACACTCTAATCTCCTCCAGGGTTCTTTGCAGCCCAAAACCGGCCTGCGCGCAGACCCTCTCTATTCCGATGTAAAAAAGCCCGGCCGCGGTATGCCAGCCCGCCGCAAAAAACTTGAACTTCCCCTATTCCTGCGAATTTACTAGCTTTTTCCAGACGTTTGCCTTGAATCTGTACACATGATTTTTCGCCGAACGCACTCCGCGCTGATACACTCTCGACTGGCCGCGGTTTA
>JAATFE010000368.1 GCA_015655365.1 Terriglobales bacterium | reverse complement strand
CAAGGCCGCGCCCAGCAGTGGACTGAAGAGCAGAAAAGCCGTGGCCAAGTTCAGCGAATGGACCAGCGCCTGGGTGGCGGGGTTGCCGATGGCGAGGCCTTCGTACTGCTTCCAGGGGTCGAGCGTCTCCGGCGCAGGGGCGGCGGCCAGATAGGACTCCGCCAGGACCGCACCGCATCCCAGCAGGGCGCTGCTCATGGCGCTCCAGATGCCGGCGACCAGCCCATCGGCGGTGTCTCCGGCGATGCGAAAACCACGGATCCCGGCGATGCCCCACAGGATTCCGGCAGCCACAAGCAGGCCCAGGCGCAGATGCTGCACCGGAGAGATGTCCGGGGCAGGAGGCTGAGCTCCGAGCACCACCTCGCCGGCCAAGAGCAAACCCGCCAGGAGTCCGAAAAGCGCACCGCTCAAAAGCGCCTTCCTGGTTGAGTCGTCGTGGGTGTTCCCAATCCAGAAAAAGACGACAACGTAGGCGATCAGACAGACCGCAGCCGCGGGGTCAATCCCAGTAGCTCCGTTGAGGGGCAAATTGCCCACTTGCTGCCAGGGCCAGAGGCGCGTGCCCAAAGCGGCCAAGTCGGCTATAGTCAGCAAGATCAAGGAAAAGCGTAAAGTGGGCGGCGCGCCGGAACCCATGGAGTCGAACCTCGTGTCCTTCTATACGTATACGTATGCAGCCCAGCAACAGGGAATACAACTGGCCCATGAGTAGTTTAATTTGATCTGCACTGGCACGTATTGGCAAGAAGGGTACGGCCGACCAGGTCTTTGAGTAATTGATTTTGTACCTTGGGTTCGTGCTATCCCAGGTCTCAAAAGCGAGACCTGGGGCACCCTGCGCCGGTACGAATTCATGCAGTCAAAGACCTAGCCGCGAGGCGAGACTTGCTGGGAAAAAGGCTACGCGCCCATCAGGGCGGCACTGGAAAGTGCGTTGCCGGAAAAAGCGGCCAGAGCAGGTTGCTTGGCGGGCGCTTCTGCCACGGGCACGTGGGCAAACTCCCAGGCCGAGCGATCCTTGAGCAAGCGAGAAACCAGGGCAGTATGCATGGCGTGACCGGCGCGCTCGGCCACCACGTGGCCCTCGATGCGGCGTCCGGCCAAGGCCAGGTCGCCAATCAGGTCGAGCACCTTGTGGCGCACGTACTCGTCGGGAAAACGCAACGGGCCGTTGATGGGCCCTTTAGAGTTGAGAATGATGGCGCTTTCCGGGCTTGCGCCGCGGATGAGGCCCATGTCGCGCAGCCGCTTCTCGTCGGCCTCGTAGCCGAAGGTGCGGGCCCCGGCAATGGACGAGCCGTAGGTTTCGGCGGCCAGATCGATACAGGCGCATTGATAGCCGATGGGAGCGGGAAAGTCGATGGCGTAGCGGATGCTGTAACCGGAGCCGGGATAGACGCCGATGAACTTTTCGCCATCGCGCACCTCGACGGGCTGAAGGACGCGGATGGTTTCGCGGCGGCGACGCTGCGTGCGGATGCCGACACGGAGAAAGGCCTCGACGTAGGGCAAAGCGCTACCGTCCAGGATGGGCAGTTCGAGGTTGTCCAGTTCGGCGATCACGTTGTCCACGCCCATGCCGACCAGCGCGGAGAGCAGGTGCTCGGTGGTGGAAATGAGCACGCCCTGGCGCATCAGGCTGGTAGCGTAGCTGACCTTGGCCACGTTGCGGCCATTGGCGGGAATTTCGAAGTTGTCCAAATCGGTGCGGCGGAAGACGATGCCAGACCCACCCGGAGCGGGCAAGAGGCGCATGGTAACCGGAGCGCCGGAGTGTAGCCCAACGCCCGTAAACTCAATGGGCGCGTCAATGGTTTGTTCCAAATGCACAGGATTCGACAAAAAATCAATTCTCCAACAGCTTGGTACCAGGGGCAACAGTTAGATTAGACGCGAAACGGCTTCCGCGTCCTGTGGCATTTTGGCCACACTTTGCCCCAGACTCGCAACCATTTGGGCTGGCAAAGAACCGTGAAGGCGTGATTTAGCCGTCGTAGAATCAGAAAATCCCTGGCTTGTGGGGGATGAAATGCGTGGGAAGGAAGATCAATGGCTGTTTTGACCGCTGCCCCTGTTGCAATGCGCGCTTTGCTGGCGGGAGCCAGACGCGAGGAACCTGCCCTGCTGGACCTGATCCGGAAACTGGTGCGGGCGGAGTCGCCTTCCGACGACAAAGCCGCCGTGGATGGCTGCGTGGCGCTGGTGGCGGAACGAGCGAAGGCGTTGGGCGGGCGGGTGAAGCTGCACCGGCAGCGCGGT
>JAATFE010000473.1 GCA_015655365.1 Terriglobales bacterium | reverse complement strand
CAGTCGAAACATGTTGCCGCCCTTGGCCCACAGCAAATGAGTGCTGGAATCGTAGGATTAAAGATCGCTGAGAGATTTCAGGCGTCCCCGCAGTACCAACAGCGATGGTGCAATTCGCACGTCGCCGTCAAAAAGTTTTCCCCTCCTCTATCGCAACAACTTGCGCAACGTGCCCGATCAATTTCCTGCCGGTGCCAAATTGGCAGTGCGTACAAGGAGACCCAAGAGTCTCTTGAGCCGCGCGAACATTGCGTTCCCGTGAATTTCCCATGAATCTCGCGTCAACGAGTTCGAACTTAACCCGACGTTCAAGCGCCTCACCGATCCTGGAAACAGTCTCAATGATGCACAATTTCTAGGAGATCCAGTCGATGCGGAAATATATTCTGCTTTTTTGCATGGCCTTGTGTCTATTTGCAGCAAGCGTCAGAGCCCAGGAAACATTGGGCTCGATCAATGGAACGGTGACAGATTCGTCTGGTGCCGCAGTCTCAAATGCGGCAATCACTACCACGGAAGAGCAAACATCTCTAACGCGTACAGCCAAAAGCTCGAAGGATGGCTATTTCCAGATTCTGAATCTTCCTGTCGGCACCTATACCGTGCGCGTTAGCCGGGATGGGTTCGATACACAGTTGCTGCCGCATATTACGGTTGTGGAGGCGCGCGCTTCTACCATCAAGGCAGCTCTCAAGGTTGGCACGGTCACCACGACCGTTACGGTGGCAGAGAGCCCTCTGTTGAACCAGACAGACGCGACGAACGGCTACACGTTGGATCACGAACAGATTCAGGATATTCCCCTGGCAACCGGCAGCTTTACGCAGTTGGCAATTCTGTCTCCCGGCGTGAACGCGGAACTGCTGGCCGGCATTGGCACCAATGCCGGTTTGGGCAATCAGGCGATCTGGGCCAATGGACAGCGCGACACAAGCAATTCGTTCCAAGTCAACGGCGTCGATGTAACGAATCTTTTCAACGGCAAGACTGCCAGCCAGGACGCCTCGCAGAGATACGCGTTCAATATTGGTCAGGGATCCAGTTTGGGTGGGCAGGCGCAAACGAACACGGCTGTCGCCGGATCCAACGGCAATGGCTTGGCCACGCCGCCCCCCGAGATGATTGAAGAAATCAGTGTCCGGGCCTCCATGTACGACGCGGAGAGCGGTACCAACAGCGGAGCCCACGTCGAGGTCGCTACGTCTGCGGGCGGCAATCACTACCACGGCCAGATTTACGGCACACACGCCACCAACTTCATCAACTCTGCTCCCTTCTTCTTCAAGCAGGACGCAGTCGGTCAGCCCGGCGGCACAGTTCCGCTGTCGGAAGTCAATCCGCAGTTGCACAAGGAATTGGTTGGCGCCTCGGTGAGCGGCCCAGTCCTCCGCAATAAGCTTTTCTTTTTCGCCGGCTATCAATAATATGCACGACAGCGATCAGTTCAAAGGCTTCTCGACCCTTACCGTGCCGGTCGGCCTTACCGACGATCGTAGCACCGGCGGGTTGCTGAACTCGTTGACCTCATACAATGTCGCTACCGCCTGCAATGCAAATTACGGCGCGGGGAAGCCATACGTGGACCTGCCCACCTGCTGGGCCGCGCAACAGGGTCTTGCATCCAACCAGGGCAAAGCGACTATCGATCCGGTTGCTGCGAATCTTCTCAATGCCAAACTGCCGAACGGAAAGTTCCTGATTCCTTCGGTGCAGAATACCGACCCATCCCAACTCTTCGGCGGCAGCAACGTATTCCTCTCCGGCTCATCGCTTTTCACCACGAACATGGCAGTTGGCGATCTGGACTACGACATCAATCAGAACGACCGGCTTTCGGCGAAATACTTCTTCCAACATGCGCCGAACGCTTCTCCCTTTACGATTTCGAAGACCGGTGGATTCCCAGAGGTTGAAGATAGCGGCGCGCACGTGGCGTCGTTGAGCAACAGCATCACCCTCGGACCGCGCATGAACTGGCGTCAACTCTTCGGCTACTCTCGCCAAAAGGTCTACACGGCCTTTGAACCGCAGATCCCGGGCAATCTCGGAATCGGGCTCCCTTCGGGCACGTTTCCCGGCTTGTCACTCGGCAACCTCGCGTACAACAGCGGCGGTTCCATCACCACTGGTCCTTATAGCGCCTTTGTCGACGACGGCTATTTCCAGAATCGTTGGAACCCGTCCACCACACTCTTCTACTCGGTTGGAAAGCATAGCCTAAGCTTTGGTGCCACCTATAGCTACACGCAGTTGAACGTTCGCAACTTGCGCGGCGGCCAGGGCGAGGTCAGCACGACGAACCTTCCCAGTCTCTTGGCCGGTACGGTCAGCAGCAGTAACTTCCTCGTTGGTGACGCCAATCGTTACTACCGCACCAATGAGGTGGGTTCATTTGCGCAGGATAAATGGCAGATTCTGCCTAACCTCTCGATCACCGCTGGAATCCGCTACGACTACAACGGACCCTTCTCCGAGAAGTATGGCAACATATTCAACTTCGACCCCAAGCTCTACAGCGCCACGGCTTCGACTGTAACCAACGACGGCTTTGTGGTGGCGGGCAACAACAAATTCTTCCCGACGGCAGGTGCCGGCAATTCGACGATGACCGGCAGGCAGTGGGGCATTGGTCCCCGCGTTGGCTTCGCGCTGTCACCGACGCGCTTCAATAACAAGGTTGTTTTCAGTGGCGGCACGGGCTTCTACTATGACCGTGGCGAGCTCTTCAGCTATCTCTCCCAGCCGGCAGGCGGCACTACAGGCGGCCCGTTTGGCGTCACCGAGGCCCCGCCGCTCGTGGACTATGTTACCGGCGCAGGCACAAGAACGCTGGAAAACCCGCTCGGCAGCACGGTGGTGCCGATCCCTTCGTCCAACCCGCACGACTTCACGCAGAAGCTGCCAACGGCAAACCAGATTCGCGCTACCTGTACCGCTGTCGCCATCGAAACGGCTACCGGCGATTGCGGTGTTACTCCTCTCAATTTCGGCGCATATAACCGCACCAACAAGCTGCCGTATTCGATCAACTACGGCCTCAACGTTCAATGGCAGCCGGCCAACGACACCGCGGTTACCGTGGGCTTCGTGGGCAATGTGGGACGCCACGGCGTCATCGGCCTGCCCTTCAACGAGCCGGGTGTCGCAACGCCCTCAAACCCGATCAACGGTGAAACCTCAAGCTACGGCTACCAGGTGCTCAATCAAAACTCACCGGTCAAGTGCGGAACGAAGACCTGCTACAACAGCATCTCGACCGAACCCTACAACACGTATTCCGGCGGCAACGTCGACCTGCGCGTTCCGTATGTAGGTTACAGTCCCAACGCCGCGTTGTTTACCGCATCCGGCGTCTCCTCCTACAACGCCTTGCAGACGCAGTTGGAAAAGCGCATGTCCCACCACGTGCAGGCGACAGTCGCCTATACCTGGAGCCACGCGCTCGACGAACAGAGCGATCTGGGTCTCTTCTTCACCGGCGACAACCCCAACCACCTGCGCGATTCGTACGCCTCGGCGGACTTCGATCGCACCCACGTTCTCACCTCCGCTTTTGTATTCACTTTGCCGGATGTCGTGCGGCAAGCCAGCCTCCTCGGCAAGTTTGTCGATGGATGGCAGATGAGCGGCATCGCGCTCGGCGAGAGCGGTCAGCCTTTCAGCTTGTACGAATACAACGGCGCAGTTGGAAGCCTCTTCTTCGGTAACTATCCGACACTGATGAATCCGGTGCTGGGCATCAAGGACGGCAGCCATCCCAAGTCGGCCTTGACTGGCCACGCGGGAGCCTTCCGGACAGCCGCTGGATACCTTGGAGCGATCGACGTGAACCAACTCCAGGTCCCGAGCCTGCAACCAGGCCAGAAGGGAATTCCTGCCTGCGCCGCAAACGAGCCGTGCGATTATTTCGAGACGGACTTCACTCCCGGACAGCGCAACATCTTCCGTCAGTCCTTCCAGAAGCGCGCCGATGTTTCGATCTCCAAGAGCCTTCGCGTCGGAGAGCGGGTTGCAGCTCTCTATTCGTTCAACGTATTCAACCTGACCAATACGCCCAGCTTCGATGTGCCGAGCAACTCCGCTTCGGTTGGCCAGTCGAAAGTCCAGGGTCTTATCGGTACGACTGCCAACACCACAGCGCAATATGGACAGGTGGTCGCCAGCGCCGGCACCGAGCAGTCTGTCACCGTACCCAGCCTCTACAAGATACCCACCAAGAACTCGGACGGATCCACGGCTTCGACCTTTGGTGCAGTCCGCAACACGGTTGGTGGCTCACGAGCAATCGAGATGTCGCTCCACATCAACTTCTAACCGCACTTTTGTTAAATGCCTTGAAGGCGGCAGCTTCGGCTGCCGCCTTTTTGTGCCTCGCAACAGGACTCATCCCATAAAGAGCAGCCAGCATCACCGCACTTCAATCGCCGTCATCGACTCCGCAGCCTCTTCGATATGCAGCTTTCCGCCGATCGTCACCGGAGCGGCGCCCGTTGCCGGTGACGCAACCTGAAAACCAGCGCATCCCGCCAGCGCGGTGTCTTCCATCGGCAGGTCCATCGTCTTGCTCTGCTTTGCCTTGTTCACCACAATCAAAAAACGTGCTTTTGCCGGATCGTCCGAATGAAAGGCCGCTATTGGCTCACATCAAGTAAGCAAAGATCGCTGGAAAGAAGAACGGAACGATGGTGCCGACGACACGGAGGGAAGAGCAGATTCCGCTGCAAGATGTGATCGGCTGAATATTTGGGCGCCCGTAGGTTTTAATACTCATGTAATCTTTCCAGCGCCCTCATCGTATACAAACAGACTTGTTCCTGCAATGTGCTACGTCGGACGCCGAGTTCAGCCTCGTGCGTGTATGTGTGTATTTCCATCTCGACCCGGCGCATGATCCGTTCCTGGTATCCCCCAAAAAATAAATGAACCCAAGGTGGTTTACTTATCGCTCGCTCGGAAGACATTCCAGTTAGGGGGAGTTTCCGTGAGTCCCTCCTTGCTTTAGCCTCCGCATGATTTCTCTCTGTGTTCAGCGAAGCGGTGGTGCTTCGAATGCGATTGGCCTGCAAGCCAAAAAGTTCTGGAGGAGTCTGTGCGCGTACTTCCGAAGTGGATTGGAAATTGGCCAGTGTTGCTGGCGATCACGCTTACGAGTATTTTGACAATGGCGGGGTGCGGCGGAAGCAGTTCGTCCTCCTCGGGCGGCAATGTCACCGCAACTCCGACGTTCAATCCAAGCGCCGGAACATATAACAAGTCCCAGACGGTGACAATCTCGGATACGACTGCCGGGGCAGTGCTCTATTGCACGACGGATGGCACGACGCCGACGACTTCATCGCCTGCGTGCAGCCAGCCGACAACGGTCTTCAAGACCGAGTTCCTCCAGGCTATCGCGGTTGTTCCCGGCAAGTCGCCCAGCACCGTCGCCTCGGCGGGCTACACCATTGATCTGAACGCCGCTGCCACGCCCGTATTCTCGCCTGCCGGAGGCACGTATACTTCCGCGCAGAACGTGACCATCGCCGATGCCACCACTGGCGCGAACATCTACTACACCGCTGATGGCAGCGTGCCGACCGCAAATTCCACGCTCTATACGGGGCCGGTCACAGTCTCAGCGACGGAAACGCTCAGCGCGATTGCCGTTGCGTCGGGTTACAACAATAGCGGAGTCGCGAGCGCGGCTTACACGATCAACCTGTCT
>JAATFE010000011.1 GCA_015655365.1 Terriglobales bacterium | reverse complement strand
CGGTTCAACATGGGAAGCTGATGCTCGAAGATGCTGGCCTGATACTCCTCGGTCCAGCGTTCGGTTTCCAATCCGTGCAGGCCGGCTTTGGCATCTCCTCCAAACTCGCTGATGATGAGCGGCTTGTCATAAGAGATCTTCCACACGGTTGTATCCGCTCCGTCCGGGTCTTGTTCATACCAGCCGATATACTCATTTGCACCGATGACATCGAGGGCCTCGCCGAGCGGATCGTCTACGTACTTCACATGACCTTCGGTGCGGACAAGGAGCGCCGCTGTCACCAGCCGCGTCGAGTCGAGCGCGCGAACGTCGCTGGCAAGAGTTTTCAGAAAGTGTATCCGATCAGGAGTAGCGGGCGTTTCATTCGCAATCGCCCATAATACGATGGAGGCCTTATCGCGGTCGCGGCGAATTTCCTCGCCCAATTGCTGCTCTGCCTTTTTGAGAACGGTCGTGTCTCCGAAATGTTCGGCCCAATAGACGGGAATCTCGGACCAAACCATGATCCCCAGGCGGTCGGCTGCGCGAGTCATGCGCTGATCGTGAGGATAGTGCGCAAGGCGCACATAATTGCAACCCAGTTCCTGCGCCCAACCGAGGAGCGTCTCAACGTCTTGATCGGTGTTGACGCGTCCGTCCCGATAGGGCGCCTCTGCATGGATCGAAATACCGTGCAGAAAGACCGGCACGCCGTTCAATAGAATCTTGTTTCCGCTCACTTCCACAGTGCGGAAACCCATCACATCTTCGAGCGTATCGTCCGCAGAGTGAAGGAGTACGCGGTAGAGTTTGGGCTGCGCCGGCGACCAAAACTGCATTCCCTTGGCAAGGAATTTGATCGGGGCGCGGCCATCGGCGCTGAGCGAAGCTTGAGTTTCGAGATGAAGCTCGGGAACGGAGACCGTCACCGATGCGCCAGCGGGAGCATTCTCAACGTGCACCCATCCTTCGACGGAAGTGCGATCCCGATTCAGGTGGAGGTCGTAGTCGTCGATGAAGCTATCCGGAACGTCGACTAGCGAAACGTCCCTGGTAAGGCCGCCGTAATTGAACCAATCGGTTCTCAAGGTGGGCACGCCGTCCGCCTGGCGCGTATCGTCGACCGCGATAACGGCGAAGTTCTTTCCCTGGTGCAGCAAGGCGGTGACTTCGCAATCGAATGGCGTGAAGCCTCCTTCGTGCTCGCAGACATGGCTTCCGTTGACCCAGAGGATCGCCTTGTAGTCTGCCGCTCCTACATGGAAGAAAGTGCGGTGATGAGCGCGCGGTTGAAAGTCGAAGTCGCGTTGATACCAGATCACGCCCTCGTAGTTATGGAGCGCATCGCCCTGCGAGTTCCAATCGCCGGGAACCTTGAGCGTGGGCGACTTGCTGAAATCGTACTCGACGAGCTTATTGCCGGCAGAGCTGCGGTGGTCGTTCAAAAAGAAGCCATCGGGACGAAGTTTCTGATCGACGTTATACAACCCATCAAAATATGGATCGACGATGAAGTGCCAATCGCCGTTCAAGCTGAGATTCTGTCGGTGGTCCACATCGACCAGAACGGTTGACGCCGATTGGGCGTATAGAAAGATTTGACCGATAAAGAAGAGTGCAAAACTGGCGCAGAGCTTGGCTTTCATCGAAGGTCCTTCGTGGAATTGGATATTACCAAAAACAAAAAGGGGGATGGATGGAGGCGTCCATCCCTGCAAAGGGAGCCGAACATGGCCATTTTGGCTCCAAACCTAACTTAACCCGGATAAGCCGACAGCATGAGTCTCTGATCCGGCGAAGGGTTGCATGTCATCCTGCAAGGCATTGTTGTTAGCCGATGTACCACTCATCTCCAAGTGGATCTCCGGCGCTATCGAGCTTGCCGGAATATGGGTCGAGACAGAGACGTCGCGATGCCTGGAGTTGAACCGGACAAAGCATAGAGTTTGTGGATCACTCTGTCGGTCTGGCCCCTGCCTCGTCGAGTGGTATTCATGTGCGACGTGCTCCTCCGCCCTGGTTGCAGTCGGAAGAGCACGCCGGGTTGTCACTCGTTTCGAGTTACGTTAGAAGGTCAAGCGCGCGCCCAACTGCATAATGCGCTGAGTGTCGCCGTTGGATGAGTTGGCGGTCGAGGTGATGGTACCCTGCGAGCCGGATGTGATGTTTCCGGTGTTCGGGTTTCCGAGATTCACCCAGTTCATGACGTTGGTGATTTCGGCGCGGAACTGGAACACCATTTTGCCCTCGATCTTCACGTCGCGGAGCAGGCCGGCATCCATCTGCTTGAGGCCCGGT
>JAATFE010000410.1 GCA_015655365.1 Terriglobales bacterium | reverse complement strand
GGGCCACGTTCTTGCGCAGTTGCGGATTGCGCAGCATGGGCAGCGCGGCCTGCGGAAAGGGCGGCGCGAATCGAGGGTCGAGAATGACTTGGCTCATACCGTCACCTCCGCCGGGGAGCCTTCGGTGCTGGCCAAAATCTGGGCCAGATGGATCGTCTTCATCCCCGCATATTGCCGGTGCATCGCCCCGCCCAGGTGCATCAGGCAACTGTTGTCGAGCGCCGTACAGAACTCCGCGCCGGTGGCGATCACATCTTGCAGCTTCACCGCCAGCATGGCCGACGAAACTTCGGCATTCTTCACCGAGAAGGTGCCGCCAAAGCCGCAGCAGCGGTCGATATTGTTGAGGTGCACCAGGTCCAGCCCGCGCACCCGCGACATCAACCGCCAGGGCCGCTCGCCCAGGTGCAACGCACGCACCCCGTGGCAACTGGCGTGGTAGGTCACGCGGTGCGGGAAGTAGGCGCCCACGTCCTCCACGTGCAGCCGGTCAATGAGGAACTCGCTCAGTTCGAAGACCCTCGGTACAAGGGCTTCGAATTCCTTGCGCAATGCCTCGTTCCCCAGTTCCTCAACCAGCCCAGGGTACTGGTCGCGGATCATGGCCACGCACGATGAAGACGGAATGACAACGGTCTCGGCATCCTGATAAAGTCGGATGAAGCGCTTGGCCTGCGAGAAGGCTTCCCCGCGGAAACCGGTGTTGGCGTGCATCTGGCCGCAGCAGGTCTGTTTGGGGTGGAAGTCGAGTTCCACGCCCAGCCTTTCCAGCAGGCGCACCACCGCCCGGCCAGTCTCCGGGTACAGCGTGTCGTTGTAGCAGGTGATAAAGAGCGAAGCGCGCATGGGATACACCCCAATCTTCGAGAACGAGCCCTCGAAGAGCGTATCTTATTCGATACAAATACCTATTGTCTATTGCATTCTTCCCGGAACGGCATCCGGGTGCCACTCAAAATCAATATCCCACAAATCCGCACCGGCTTTTTCACTTTCTTTCTGCCCGCCGTCAACGCGCCCCGAAGTCTCGCGTCTAACGAGGTTGATTCGCTTCTCTGTTGTCAACGCCAACAGTCAACTCCACAGGCGGTGTTTTTCCAAGGCTTCCGGCATTTTCAGGTTCCATTGGTGCGGAGACAGGGCAATCCGGGAAGCGTTCCCGATTGCGAATTGCTTCTGCGATGTCAATGCGGAGAATCTCTCCGCGGCAAAAATGAAATCAAAGGCCGTTGTGTAGGATGGTCTTGACGTCCAAGGGGATGGAGAGACAGCAATCGGCCTTCTTCCAAGTATTTTCTTTTGGAACCGCAACTTTTCCTGTTTTCAAGGGTTTTTTTGTAGAAAGGTCCAGGGACAAGACTATGCCTCACCTGCGTTCGCTTCCCCTCTATCTTGTAGCCGGTGCTTTGCTCTGTTGCGCGGCTTTGACGGCTCAGCAATACGCACCGGCCGTGCGTATCGTCAACCGGATTGACGAGAGCCAACTTGTGACGCTCAAGGGCAACACTCATCCGCTGGCGAACTCCAAGAACGATCGCGGCCGGGTGAGCTCGACTCTGCCCATGACCGACCTGATCCTGGTGCTGAGCCGCAGCGCCGAGCAACAGGCGGCCTTTGACAAGTTTGTGGCCAGCCAGTACCAGCAGGGTTCGCCCGACTTCCATCGTTGGCTGGCGCCGGAAGAAGTGGGCGAAAAGTTTGGCCCTTCCCAGACCGACATCGCCGCCATCACCAACTGGCTCACGGGCCATGGATTCTCGGTGGACGAGTTGTCCAAGGATCGCATGACGATCCGCTTCAACGGCACCGCAGGCCAGGTCGAGACTGCCTTCCATACCGAAATTCACAATCTGAGCGTGAATGGCGAGCAGCACATCGGCAACATGACCGATCCGCAGATCCCCTCCGCCCTTTCCCCGGCGGTAGTCGGCGTCAAGTCGCTGCACAACTTCTTTGCCAAGCCTCTCCACCGGCTGGGCAGCAAAGTCACCCGGAGCGGTGAGGCGGGAAAATGGCTGCGTCCGGCGAGCCCGGCTGAAGCCGCCCCAAAGACTTCGGGAGGAGCGAAACCACTCACGGCTCGTCCGAAATTCGGCATCTCCACCGGTTCGGGCAGCAGCGCGACCTTGATCGAAGACGTCACCCCTTACGATTTCGCCACCATCTACAATGTGACCCCGTTGTGGAACGCGGGCATCGACGGAACCGGGCAAACCATCGCCATCGCCGGAACCAGTAGCATTGAGCAAGCCGATATCACAAATTTCCGCAAGGCTTTTGGCCTTCCCACCAACATCGCAGCCAATACGCCTCAGCTCATCTCCGGCAACAGCAGCCCTGTCACCCCATGCACCAGTACAAGCTCGACCGTGCCCTTCGCGACCAATCCATGCGGCATCGACGATCTACTCGAAAATTCGCTGGATGTGGAGTGGTCGGGTGCAGTTGCCAAGAACGCCCAGATCATCCTTGTTTCGTCCTACCCCACTTCGGCAACAGACGATACTCTCTATGACTCCGAGCATTACATCATCCAGAACAAGACGGCTCCGATCATGAACGTGAGTTATGGCAACTGTGAGTTGTTCATGGGCACCGCCGGCAACACTGAGTACAACAACCTGTGGCAGACGGCATATTCAGAAGGCATTGCTGTTTTTGTGGCCTCGGGAGACGAGGGTTCTGCCTCCTGCGATTCCGGTCTCGATTCGAAGTACGGGACTCCGTGGTCGGCCGCATACGGCACTTCGGTCAGCGGCTTTGCGTCCACACCCTACAACACCGCCGTCGGCGGCACCGATTTCAATTGGTGCAACCAAGATTCCAGCACGGCTTGCCCCGCGTCGCCCTATTGGAATTCCACAAACAATGCGACCACCGGGGCCAGCGCTGCGGGTTATATCCCTGAAGTCCCTTGGAATCAGACCTGCTCAAATCCGCTGGATTTGCCTCTTTTACAATATCTCGCGACGCAAGTTAGTTATTCGGGCGTGAAAGACGTCGAAACGGCCTGTAACTTCGTGGCGAACGATGCGTTGTATATCTTCGAGAACTACACATACAGCGGCACAAACAGTCCCGTCGACATCTCGTACTTCGTCGACACCGTAGGCGGCAGCGGCGGCGTGAGCAGCTGCACCAGCAGCGACGGATCGACCGTCGCCAGTTGCACGGGCGGCTACGCCAAGCCAACTTGGCAGGCTGGCGTCCCCGGCATTCCTGCCGACGGCAAGCGCGACATTCCCGACGTCTCCTTCTTTGCCTCGGACGGATTCTTGAATAGCGCCTATCTGATTTGCGTCTCCGAGGCGGGCTCAGCATGCACCTACTCCGCGACCTCAGAGAACATTTATCAGGAGGTGGGAGGAACGTCGGTGTCGTCGCCGGCCATGGCGGGCGTCATGGCGCTGATCAACCAGAAGGCCGGTGCGCCGCAGGGCAGTCCCAATACGCAGCTCTATCAATTGGCCGCTAAGCAGAGCTATGGCGGGTGCAGTGCAGAGAGCGTTACGGCCGGCAATACCAGTTGCTACTTCAACGATATCGACACGGGCACCATTGCCATGCCCTGCGACTATGGTGCGCCGGAGGGCGGTATCCTCTACACCGCGGCCGGCCAGCCTTACACCGTCAATCAGATAGCGGGTATTCGCTCTCCGAATTGCACACCGGTGGACTCAGGGGACACGGTCGCCATCCTCTCCGGCTACGGCGCCGGCACGGGTTACGATCAGGCCACAGGCCTGGGTTCGCTCAACGTCGCCAACGTCGTGAACGCTTGGATCTCGGATGCGGGCACGGGGGCGTCGACAGTTACGGTGACCCCGCCGACCGCGACCATTACCATCAACAATAGCCTCACTCTTACTGTTGCCGTGGCCGGTTCGGGGACGCTCCCAACGCCAACCGGTTCGGTCATCCTTTCCGGCGGCGGCTATTCGTTGTCGCAGACGATTGGAACCAGCCCTTGCGCAAGCGCTGCCAGTTGTGTCTTCAATATCCCGGCCAACAGCCTCACCGCCGGCAGCGACGCGTTGACGGCGACCTACAGCGGCGACAGCAACTACGCCTCCAGCACGGCGACGGCAACAGTCGTGGTGAATGTGATGCTGCCGACGGTGACCGTCTCGGCGCCTGCCAGCGGCAACGTCGCCAACCCACTGAGCGTGCCGGTTACAGTGACCGGGCCGACCGGCGCGACGGCCGTACCGACCGGAACGGTGACGATTTCGGGACCAGGCCAATCTGGCACTTACTCATCGCCTGCTCAGACTCTGACCAGCGGTAGCGCGACCATCGTCATTCCGGCCACTAGCCTGGCTGCGGGCAGCGACAGGCTCACCGTGACCTATAGTGGCGACGCGAACTACGCCTCCAATACCGGCACGGCCACGGTCACAATGACCCAAACCACAG
>JAATFE010000377.1 GCA_015655365.1 Terriglobales bacterium | reverse complement strand
GACTACCTGGGCTCGGCAGACAAGGCTCTCGCGACGTTTTTCGGAACCTACTGCGTCAAGGGAAAAGTGAAGCTCTCCGTGACGCTTGCCCGGTCGTCGCTTTCCAGCCAGGCCCTCGACACAGAAGTCGACGACAAGCGCCTATCCGACTGGCAGCCGATCGAGCTTGTGTTCAAGAATCCCCATCCGAAATGCTAGGTCTCTGACCGCTTGAAGTTGTGCCAGATCGGGTGCCCCAGGTCTCGCTTTTGAGACCTGGGATAGCACGAACCCAAGGTATAAAATCAATTGGTCAAAGACCTAGTTCTTTGACGATGTGAAGTTGTCCCAATGTTCGGGCCCAGGTTCGGCGCGACGTTGTTTCTGCGCCTATAGCGAAACCAGAGATGGTGTATTCCGAAAGCACTACACCAAAGTCGACGAGACCATCAGGGAGCGGCGACCTTGCACGAAACTCACCGGGCCACAGGGACTCTAGTTTCGCTCTAACCTGGGATGGCGCAGTACAGCCAGCGCACCTCCCGAGGGCTTTGCTGCCTATGGGCTCACTTGAGCAGTGCGGCGAAGTTGGCCCTGATGGATGGGTTGGTAGCGGTGCCTGTGACGGTAATGGGAATCCCGCGCGGGCTGGTAGTCGTGGTGCTGGGGCTGCTCTTGGGATGAAGGAAGCTGCCGATCATGCCGCTGATGACGTTCACGGCCTTGCCGGCAACGGCTCCCACGGCCGAGGTGGTGCTGAACTGGGCGACCAGGCGAAAGTCCAGCGCGCCGGATGCGGAGACGGTTCCGTTGCCGCTGGCGGTGCCAATCTGCGGCAGATTCCCGTAAATGCTGGTGAGTTGGGTGGACTGCGGAGAAGAGTTGACCTGCGCGCGCAGCGTTTGGATCTCCGTGCCGCCGCCCTTGCTCCCGAAGGGATGAGTGCCTTCGATCCGCGAGCCGAGATCGAATCCGGCGAGCCGCGTGTTGTCGATCTCGATGGGCCCGGTGATGGTGGCAGCGGTGGCCAGCCCGGTGACGGCGAGGTTGGCGGTCAAAGTGCCTCCGCGCAGCGCAGAGCCGCTGGGCAAGCGCACGCCGAAGGCGGGCAGCAACTGTTCCAGTGAATCGATAGGGAGATTGGGTGCGGCCACATGGAGATCGACTTCGATGCCTTGCGGCGTCGAGCGATAGCTGCCCTTGACGTGCGCGGCTACCGGGCCGGTGTGCAGGGAAAGATCGGAAATCGTGCCGGTGCGCGTGTCCGGATTGTCGCTGATCGAAAAGTCGATATCCACCGGCTGCGGTGCGGGCGAGCCGTTGCGCGCCAACTGAAGATGCGCGGCCTGAATCTTTCCTGTGCCGGTCAGGATGCCGCCGTCTGACGCGAGCTGCGTATCGATGTCGGCGACCATCGAGATGCCGTGGCTGGGATCGACAATGCCTGCCGAAACCGGATCGAAATGCTTGACCTGCAAAGTGGCGCGGAAGGGCGTGTCGGCCGCGTTCTTCTGCTCCAGCGGACCCGCGTTGCCCTTGAGATCGACGGTTCCCGCACCGGGCAGCTTGGCCGAAAGTTGGAACGGGAACGGCTTGGCGAAAGCCAGCTTCTGAATGGAAAGGTTGATGTCGGTATAAGCCAAAGGCTTTCCCGTGGCGGGGAGCGTCGAGACGGTGGCGCTGCCGTTCTTGATCGCGAACTCGTCCACGGTGAGGTCTGGTAGTGCGCTCATCTGCTCCGGGCCGTGGGAGGCCGTGGCTCCCCCGAGGCTGGAGAAGTTCCAAAGCCCGCTTTGGGCGTGGATGAGGTTGATGGATGGGGAGTCGGCACTGAGCTTGGTGATCCGCACCTGGCGATGGAAGAGGAGCGGGCCGGTTTCAACGCCGATGGAAAGCGACTTGGCCTCGAGAAAAGGCGACGTGCCGAATGCCGGATCGTCGGCGACAGAGATGTTCTGGGCAACCAGGCTGCCGGTGAGCGGCGAGAAGCTCAGGTGCCCAAGCGTAAGCTTGCGGCCCATGGCGCGCGAAAGCTGGTCTTCCAGCGTAGGCCGAAAGGTGTCCGCGTTGACGAGAAAGGGAATGAGCCCAACGACAACGATGACCAAAGCAGCGGCCGCGACAGCGACTTTGCCCCAAAGCCTTTGCATGGAAATCTACCTCAATTTGTACCGTTGCTGGATGGCGATATGCAGGTCGCGGTCCGCTCGAAATGGTGCGTCGCATTGGAGTGTCTGTGCTACCCCGCCCTCGGCGCAAGGCCGGTTCGCGCCGAGGGTGAGGGTAGCTTACCAGGGCAGGGGTTGGCCCAGATGGAAATATCCGCCGGTGGGGCCATTGTCGGGAAGAGTCGCCAGTGCCGCGCTGGTCTTGCCTCCCTCGCTCAATTCCATGGTCGCTTGCGGGCCGCCCATGTCGGTCTTGACCCAGCCCGGATGGGCGGAGTTGACCTTGATCTTGGTGCCCCGCAACTCCCAGGCCAGGTGGACGGTGAAGGCGTTCAACGCGGTCTTCGAGGCGTCGTAGGCGAAGGACTTGGAGTCGTAGATGGGCGACTTTGGATCGGCGTGCAAGGTCAGCGACCCCAGGATGCTCGATAGGTTGACAATGCGGCCGGCGGGGCTCTTCTTGAGCAGCGGCAGCAGCGCCTCGGTCAGCGCCACCTGGGCAAAGAAATTGGTGTCGAAGACCTTGTGCAGCAGCTCCATCGGGACCTCGGCGGCGGAGTGTTCTGGTCCTGTGCCGGGGAAGGTGCCGCCGGCAATGCCCGCGTTGTTCACCAGGATGTCGAGCCGTCCGTACTTCGAATTGAAGTAGTCGTAGGCGGCCAGATAGTCGGTTGGCTTGGTGATGTCGAATTGGAGCACGTCTGCATCCGCGCCCTCGGCACGGAGCTTGGCAACGGCCTGTTCGCCCTGTACCAGGTCGCGCGAGCCGATCACGACTTTGACGCCGGCGTCCTTGAGTTGAAGTGCAGTTTGAAAGCCGAGCCCGCGGTTCCCGCCGGTAATGAATGCGATCTTTTGTGACATGGTGAAGTTTCTCCTGTGCAGGGTTCGATTCACTTGGCAG
>JAATFE010000462.1 GCA_015655365.1 Terriglobales bacterium | reverse complement strand
ATGGCTTCCATGACTTACCAAGGCTTAGAGGTTCTTTATACCCGCCAACAGATTGCCGAACGCGTCGCCGAAATGGGCGCACAGATCACCAAAGACCTGAACGGCGAAAAGCTGGTTATGGTCGGCGTATTGAAGGGCGCAGCGCCCTTTTTAGCCGACCTGGCGCGGTCCGTGCAGGTAGACGCTACATTCGACTTTGTCGCCACCTCGAGCTACGGCAAGGGCACGCGCTCCTCGGGAGCAGTCAAGCTCATCAAGGATCTCGACGAGCCGATCGAGGGCAAAAACGTGCTCGTGGTCGAAGATATTCTCGACACCGGACTCACCCTCTCGTACCTGCGCAAGCTCTTTTTGCAGCAGCACCCCAAGACCCTGCGCATTGCCACGCTGCTGGATAAACCCTCGCGCCGCCTGGAAAAGATCACGGCCGACTACGTGGGCTTCTCCATCCCCAACCTCTTCGTCATCGGCTATGGAATGGACTACGCCGAGCGCTACCGCAACCTGCCCGATATTTGCCTGATGACGCCCGACCATCCCGAATAGGGAACAGGGATCAGAGATCAAAGGTGAGAGATCAAGGGCTGGTTGCCGGTTTTCGGGGCAAGGTGGAGACTCTGAAGGAGTTGTCTGCGGGCGCACTGGATGGCTCTGGTGCGCCTGCGGTTTCTGTTGATATAGATTGCATCCCGATTTGGTTCGGCGGTCCCCAACGCACTATACTCAGCCCGGTACATGGTTCGATAAGCCGCCGGCAGAGCGGCGTGATTTTGCGAAGGAGCAGCACCGATGACAACCACCATTTCCGTTCCCGAAGTCGAAGTCGAATTCGACAACGGCAGTTTCGATTCAGCCGCATTTTCGGCCCACACCTTGTCCAGTTGGCAAACACTGGCAGCAGTGATCGACCACACGCTGCTCAAGCCCGATGCCACCCGCGTGCAGGTCGAGAACCTGTGCGACGAGGCCATTCGTTATCGCTTTGCCTGCGCCATGGTCAATCCGCTGTGGGTGCCCACAGCCGTTTCCGTGCTCTCCGGCACGGGAATCCCGGTGGGAGTCGTCCTGGGCTTTCCGCTGGGCGCCTCATTGGTCTCTACGCTGCGCCAGGAGGCCGCTGCATTGGCCCGCCTGGGCGCGCGTGAGCTGGACATGGTGATCCCCATCGGCCAACTCAAGAGCGGCAACTTCCAGGCCGTCCAGCACGCCATCCAGGCAGTGGCTACCATCGCTCATCATCGTGGCGCGCTGCTCAAGGTGATTTTGGAAACTTCCCTGCTGAGCGTGGAAGAGAAGCTGCGCGGCGCGGAGATCGCGATCCTGGCCGGGGCCGACTTTCTGAAGACCTCGACCGGCTTTGCCAACGGCGGCGCGACTGCGGCCGATGTGGCCTTGCTGCGCGGCGTGGCCGGCGCACGGTCCGGCGTCAAGGCCTCGGGCGGCATCCGTACCCTGGCCGACGTGCGCACCATGCTCGAAGCAGGAGCCAACCGTATCGGCGCCTCCGCCGGGGTGGCGATTGTGCGCGAACTGGGAGCGGAGTAAGAACGAGAGATCAGAGCTCAGAGATCGGCTCTTTCGCCGTTTTTCAGACTTTAGTTTCCGGCCGTACATCGCGGAGCAACGGCCTCTGGGGCTTCTGTAACATGATCTCTGATCTCTGCCCCTTGATCTCTGACTACGTTATCATTCCTATTCAGCACTATGGACTCCAATCCTCCATCTTCGCCGGTTGAATCCGGGCTCGAAGGCGACTACCGCCCCGCCAGCTCCGAGAATCCGTGGGCCCATCTGGACCCGGTGAATGCTCGCGTAGAGCCCGCCGACGCGGCCTACCTGATGCAACTGGCCGAGGCGCTCAATACCACGCTCGACCTGCAAACCCTGTTGAACCGCACCTCCGAACTGGTGCGCGCGGTCATCCACTACCGCATCTTCGCCATCTTCCTGCTCAACGACCGCACCCACGAACTGCGCATGAGGTTTCAGCTCGGCCACACGCCGGAAGTGGAACGCACGCGGGTTCCCCTGGGCAAGGGCGTGGTCGGCCAGGTGGCCTTGACCCGCCAGCCGGTGCTTCTGAACGACGTTTCCAGCTCCGAGGACTACATCAACGCCGCTCCCGATGTGCGCTCCGAGCTGGCGGTGCCGCTGATCGCCAAGAACCGCCTTATCGGGGTGATGGACCTGGAAAGCGAGCACGTGGGGCATTTTCGCCCCGAGCATCTGCATCTGCTCACGTTGACCGCCTCGCGCATCGCCCAGGCCATCGAAAACGCCCGGCTCTATGCCCGCGTTTCCCGCCAGGCGCAAACCCTCGAAGTGCTCAACGAGATTGCCGTTGAACTGGCGTCGATTCTGGAGCTCGACCTGCTGCTGGAGCGCGTTGGTCAACTGCTGCGCCGCCTGATCGACTACCAGATGTTCACCATCATGCTGGTGGATGAGAAGGGTGAGATGCTCGTCACGCGCTACGCATGGCGCTTCGGAGCCGCGCACGCACCCACGCGGCGCGTCCCCATCACCAGCGGTTTGGTGGGCGCGGCAGTGCGGGAGTGGCGCCTGGTGAATGTGCCCGATGTGCGCAAGGATCCGCGTTATGTCTGCATGAATCCCGAGACCCGTTCGGAGCTGGTGGTTCCCCTGTTCTACAAGGGGCGCGTCATCGGCGTGCTCGACCTGGAGCACACGCGCAGCCATTTCTTCAACGACGAGCACGCACGCATGATCACCACCTTGGCGGCACAGGTAGCTATCTCCATCGAGAATGCGCGCCTCTACCAGGCCGTCAAGCGCCAGGAACGGCAACTGGAGCGCGACATCGCCATGGCGCGCGAGGTACAGCTTCGGCTGCTGCCGCCGGCCGCGCCGCAGATGACCAATGCCGAGATTGCGGTGCGCTTTCTTCCCGCCCGCACCATCGGTGGCGACCTCTACGACTTTGTGGACTACGGCCCCAACCGCACCGCCATCGTGCTGGGCGACGTGAGCGGCAAGGCTGCCCCGGCGGCGCTGTTTGCCGCGCTGGTGAGCGGCATCATGCGCTCGGCCGCAGCGCAGCGCCCGGAACCGGCCAAGATGCTGGCCAGGCTCAACGACGCGCTCCAGGAGCGCAAGCTGGAGTCGCAGTACGTAACCATGCTCTTCGCGGTATGGAACGACGAGAACCGCACCTTGCAGGTGGCCAACTCCGGCGCTGTTCAGCCGCTGTTTTACCGCTCGTGCGATACCGTCACGGTGCGCGCCGAGGGATTCCCGCTGGGCCTGTTTCCGGACGTGACCTACGAGGAGTTCAATGTGGCCACGCAGCCCGGCGACACCCTGATCTTTGTCTCGGATGGCATTTCGGACGCCGAGAATGCGGACGGCGAGATGTACGGGCAGGAACAGATCTCGACGGTTCTGTGCGCTCGCAGCGGCCTGACTGCCGAGGAGATTGCCGACTCCATTCTCGACGATGTGAGCCGCTTCCAGGGCACGCACGACCGGTTCGACGACGAAACGATCGTCGTGCTGAGGGTGCGGTAGTTTTTCGTCGCTGGAATGCGGGATCATGCTCTCCCATCCTTGGCGCGAGAACAACTACGCGCCAAGGATGGGACACCCAGCCACCTGCGGTAGAGCCAATGTTGCCTGATGGCTTGCTTTCCCAGGTCTCAGAATCGAGACCTGGGGCACCCGGATTTTCAGGCAGCGGTTAAGCCCCAAAACAATAGCGGCGGCCGCATGAGTTTGCGGCCACCGCTGAAATTCTGGATGAATCTATCTTTCGTTCTCTACTGCAACTTTAGAATGCGGCTACGGTCTGACGCAGGCTGTAGGAGCTGAGCGTCTTGATGTAGTTGCCGCGGTCGAAGGGCGAGGTGTCGGGAACGGAACGGCGGCTGAGGCATCCGCGCGTCTCCCACAACGAGGTATATTCGCGCTTCTCCAGCCAATAACGCATATCGGCCAGAACCCTGGCGATGTGCTCGATGCCGTGGATATGGATCGCGGAAGCCATCATCGTTACCCCCGCTCCTGCCATGATCCCCTTGAGGACGTCCTCGGCAGAATGCACGCCGCCGGAGATAGCCAGATCGAGCTTCAGGTGGCCGTAAAGAATGGCCGCCCAGTGCAGACGAGGCAACAACTCGGAAGGCGTGGAGAAGTGCAGCGTGGGGCGCACTTCCAGCGTTTCGATGTCGAAGTCCGGCTGATAGAACCGGTTGAACAGCACAACGCCGCGGGCGCCGACATCTTCCAGGCGGGCCACAAGGTGCGGGACGCTCGTGAACGATTGCGACAGCTTGACGGAGACAGGAATCTTGACGGCGCTGGTAACGGCAGCGACCAAGTCAAGAAGCTGCAATTCGATTTCGGCGGAAGTCTGGCTGCGATCGGTGGCCAAAGCGTATGTATTCAGCTCGATGGCGTCGGCGCCGGCCTGCTCCACATCGGTAGCGTAGCGAATCCAGCCGCCCGTGGTGGCGCCATTGAGGCTGGCCAGGATGGGAATGTTAACCGCTTCCTTCGCGCGGCGCAGGTGGTCGAGATAGACCTCGTGCGTCATGCGGTAATCGCTCAGGTCGGGTAGGTAACCGAGCGACTCGGCAAAGGATTCGGTGCCCCTCGAGAGGTCTTCGTCCAGAGCTTTGGATTCTAGCTCCAGTTGCTCCTCGAAGAGCGAGGTGAGCACAATCGCGGATGCGCCGGCATCTTCCAGCCGGCGCACATTATCGATCGACTCCGAGATTGGGGTCGAAGACACCACGATGGGGCCGCTTAACGGCAGCCCCATGTATTGTGTTGAAAAATCGATCATTTAGATCCTCCGGCACTAGGTGCCGCCAGTTTCTCTTCCGACTTCTCCGCGGGAGCGATGTTGGGTGTTTCGCCACGGCCCGGCATTGCGGCACGCGCGGAGTAAACCCTCCACTGCCTTTCCACGTCGTCCTGCGCTTCCTCAAGCAGCTTCGCAGCCAGATCGGGATTACTGCGCGCCAGCATAGTATAGCGGGCTTCGCGGTAAGTGTAATCCTTGAGCCGGATGGCTGGCGCCTTGGAATCGAGCTGGAACGGATTTTTGCCCGTTTCGCGCAGATCGGGGTTGTAGCGCATCAGCGGCCAGTAACCGGACTGCACGGCCAACTTCTGCTGTTCGAGGCCGTGAACCAGGTCGTAACCGTGGGCGATGCAACTGGCGTAGGCGATGACGATCGACGGACCGTCGTGTGCTTCAGCCTCCTGGAAGGCCTTGGCCACGTGGGTGTCGTTGCCGCCCAAAGCGACCTTGGCGACATAGACGGAACCGTAGCTGACGGCTTCCATCGCCAGATCCTTCTTGCTGTTCGGCTTGCCGCTGGCGGCAAACTTGGCCACCGCGCCGCGAGGCGTGGACTTGGACATCTGGCCGCCGGTGTTGGAATAAACCTCGGTATCGAGAACCAGGACGTTGATGTTCTTCCCGGAACCGAGCACGTGATCCAAACCGCCGAAGCCAATATCGTAGGCCCATCCGTCTCCACCCAGAATCCACACGCTCTTGCGGACCAGGTTGTCGACGATGGCAAGCAGGTTCTTGGCATCGGAACTATCGTTGCCGGCCAGCTTGGCGCGCAATGCAGCCACACGCGCGCGCTGCTCGTTGATCTCGGTTTCGGTCTTCTGCGAGGCCGTGAGCAGAGCATTCACCAGTTCGTCGCCGATGGCCGGAGCCAGGCGCTTCACCAGCAGTTCAGCGAATTCCTTCTGCTGATCGAGAGCCATGCGCATACCGAAGCCAAACTCGGCATTGTCCTCGAAGAGCGAGTTGGCCCACGTCGGACCACGGCCTTCCTTGTTGGAGGTGTAAGGCGTGGTGGGCAGGTTGCCGCCATAAATGGAGGAGCACCCCGTGGCGTTGGCCACATAGAGGCGATCGCCGAAGAGCTGGGTGAGCAGCTTGACATAGGCGGTTTCACCGCAACCCGCGCAGGCGCCGGAGAACTCAAAGAGCGGCTGCAACAGTTGCAGATCCTTGACCTGGGTGTGAGAGAGCTTGGAGCGATCCACCTCGGGCAATCCGAGGAAGAAGTCCCAATTTTCGCGCTCGGTTTCGCGCAGCGGCACCTGGGGCGCCATGTTGATGGCCTTTTTGCTGCTGTCGCTCTTGCTCTTGACCGGGCAGACTTCGACGCAGACGCTGCAACCCGTGCAATCTTCGGGAGCAATCTGCAACGTGTAGTGGTCCTCTTCCATTCCCTTCCACTTGGGCTTGGCCCACTGGAGGGTGGCCGGTGCATTGGCAGCGAGGTCGGCACTGTAGACCTTGGCGCGAATTACGCCGTGAGGGCAAACCATGGCGCACTTGCCGCACTGGATGCAGAGGTCCTTGTCCCAGACCGGAATGAACTGGGCGATGTTGCGCTTTTCGTACTGCGCCGTGCCCGTGGGGAATGCGCCGCCAGCCGGAAGTGCGCTGACCGGGAGCAGGTCGCCCTTGCCGCCGGCGATCTGACCCAGAACGTCGTGGACGAACTTGGGAGCCTTGCTGGAGATGGCGCCGACGATGTCGAAGTCGGCGGAAGCCGCTGTCGGCAGCTCGACCTTTTCCAGGTGAGAGAT
>JAATFE010000324.1 GCA_015655365.1 Terriglobales bacterium | reverse complement strand
CGCACCCGGATCCAATAGTCCAAAGCCTGCAAGGGCAGGTGCAAATCCTCGTCGGCCTTCAGTTCCATCACCACCAAGCGCCCATTGCGGTCCAGCGTCAGCAGGTCCAGCAGCCCCCGGTCTCCGGTGGAAAGCGCCGGCACCTGCGAGTAGAGCAAGTCCCCGCGCAGTCCCGGCAGCAGCTCGTCAATCCCGCCGCGCAACCGCGACTCTAGCCAATGCTCCGGTTGCAGCCGGAAAAGCGGATCGGTATGCGCCCCATCGGCGTGCCGGCTCAAGAAAAGCCGTTTCAACAGATCGCGGCAAAGCCCTTCATTCTCTTCAGTCAGCGGAGTTTCGTTGGCTCCCGCGCCAAAACTGATCTCCTCCTCGTGGGCAAAGGAGTTGGCGGCAAAGCTGCGCCGCACGCGGGCAAACTCCAGCCCGTGCAGCAGCAGGCCTACTTCCGTCGCCGAGCTCGGCCGCACCTCGACCCGCTCCCTGGCCGGAACCAGCGCCAGTAGCCGGTCGATCCCCACCCGGCAGCGCTCGATGGCCGCCGCCGCGGAAAAAGCGTGCACCAGCCGCGCATCCAGGTTGCCCGTATCGCGAAACTCCACCTGCGCCAGTTCTTCGCTGCGCTCGTCCAAGGTAAAAAGCTGAAAATCGGCGGCGGCGTGATTCAGCCAGGCCATCCGCTCGGCGGTCGTCCTCCATGCCCCCGCCGGCACAATCACTTTCAGCCCGCCATAGTGCCTGCGTCCGTTCCCATGCTCCCGGCAGTAGTCCAGCCACAGAATCCCCAGCGTCAAAATGCCATCCACCATGGCTCCGGACTCGGCCGCGCTCACGCCAATCACCGCGTCGGCAGCGGTTCCCCTCACCAGCCGTCCGCGCACATAGGCCGGACCGAAACTGTGTTCCAAGTCCATCGCGGATCTCATGCCGTCGACCTTTGAACCAATGAAGCTACGGGTCAGCACCCGCTCCAGCAGGCGCTGATAATTGCGGCGGTTCGCCTCGCGAGCAGTGGGGGTGCGACGGTCGTTGGTAGGCACAAGTTCCAGGGCCTGCGGCTTTGTTACGCCCATGCGCCGGGTCATCAGGCGCAGGCATTGCGCCCGCTCCTGCAAATCGACGACCGTGCGGACAAGATTACGCTCGTCGCTCCAAAATTGGAGCAGGCAGCGCCCATGCGACTCGCTCACCGCATAGTGCGCGTTGCGCATGTCGAACAGGACGCGCCCATCCTCGAGCAGCGCGGCTGCCGGATGGTCGGCCAGATATTCTTCGATCGATTGAGCCAGCCGGGCCGGAGATGCAGTGTCTACGCCGACAGGCATTCGGGCCTCTCCTACCAGCCCTGCCGGGCGCGCAAGCTGGTGATGTGCGCGGTGTGGTGGCGCGAGTGCCAGTCGTAGAGCGCCAGGATCTTGGCCAGGGGCACATGGCCCATTTCGGAGTGGCTGTAGCCTCTCTGAAATTGCTCTTCGGTGAGAGATTCGAACAGCGCAACCCAGCGCCCTTGCAGCGCCGCAATCAGCGCCAGGGAACCGTCGATCGGCGCGCGGCTGTCAGCGAGTCTGGCCCAGGCGGCTTCGTCGAAGGCTTTGACGAGTGGCCAATCTTCGGTCAGCGCCAGCTTGCAGCGGATGTAGGCATTGGCGTGACTGTCGGCCAGGTGATGCACCACTTGGCGCGCCGTCCAGCCGCCTTCCCGGTAAGGTGTGTCGAGTTGGGCGTCGCTCAGCCCGCTCACAGCCGCGCGCAAGCGCTCGGGGAGCAGCCGCAGCGTTTCAAGCTGCGCGGCGCGCGTTCCAGGCAAGCTGTCGGCTGGTTGGCTGAAGTGGCCAATCGGAAAACGGAGAGACTCCAAGTCGTTCATGACGCAAACCTTACCATAATTCCCTGCGGAAGTTGAAAAACCGGCAAAGCATCCGGCCCAAACCATGGGGATGGCTTGGGCCGGGGTTCTTTCCTATGCCTTGTGGTGGTGATGTTGGGAATGGTGGTCGGCATGATGGTGGTGGTGCCTCGAACCGGCAAAAGCCGGGCTGGCAAACACCATCAACAACAGGGCAGCGGCAAGAATCTTTTTCATGGGACAAACTTAGCATGAAGCCCGGCCAGCCGGAACCGGAATGTGCCGTGCGCATCAAGACAGGAACGGGTGCCGTGCGGCGCGGTTCGGGCCCTAACTCAGCGTAAACTGAAGCCACGATGACCAATCCGGCTGCTTCCCCCCGTCCCAGTCACAAGCGTTATTTCTTTGACAAATTCGGCATCACCGAACGGCTCTTGGAGCGCTGCCTGGGCGAGGCTCTCTCGGCCGGCGGCGACTATGCCGACCTCTACTTCGAGTCGGTTACGGCCACCGCGCTGGGCGTGGACGAGCAGATCGTCAAATCCGCCAGCCAGGGAACCAGCGCCGGCTGCGGCATCCGCGTGCTCTCCGGCGAGCGCACCGGCTACGCCTACACCGACAATCTGAGCCCGGAGCGTCTGCTCCACGCCGCGCGCACCGCCGCGCTGATCGCCTCGGGCCCGGCCAAGCAGCCGGTGCAGGGCTTTGTCGAGGCCCCCGTGGCCGATCTTTATCCCGTTCCACTGGGCGGATTCAACCTGGATCTGGCTGCGCGCCTCGAACTGATTCTCCGCGCCGACCGTGCCGCTCGCGCATTCGACCCGCGCATCGTGCAGGTCCGCGCCAGCTATTCGGAGGAACTCCGCCGCATCCTCATCGCCGCATCCGATGGCGCATTCGCCAGCGATACCCAGCCCCTCTGCCGGCTCAATGTCTTCGTCATCGCCAAGGAGGACGCCAACACCACCAAGGGTTCGGCGGGCGGAGGCGGCCGCTCCGGATTGGAACAGTTTGTTGGATCCAAAAGCCCGGAGGGTTTGGCCCGCGAGGCAGCGCGAGGAGCGATTCTGCAACTGGGTGCCGTCCCCGCCCCGGCGGGCGAAATGGAAGTGGTGTTGGGACCGGGCTGGCCCGGAATCCTGCTCCACGAGGCGGTAGGCCACGGGCTGGAAGCCGACTTCAACCGCAAAAAGACCTCGGCCTTTGCCGGCCTGATCGGCCAAAAGGTCGCCAGTTCCAAGGTGACCGTGGTCGACAACGGCACCATCGAGGGCCGCCGCGGCTCGCTGAATGTGGACGACGAAGGCTCGCCAACCCAGGAAACGGTTCTGATCGAGGGCGGCATTCTGCGCGGCTACATGACCGACAAGCTCTCCGCCCGGCTGACCGGCGCGGCCAACACCGGTTCCGGCCGCCGCGAGAGCTATCAATGCATCCCCATGCCGCGCATGACCAACACCTATATGCTGGCCGGCGACGACGCACCCGAAGACATTTTGCGCTCGGTCAGGCACGGCCTCTATGCCGTGAATTTTGGCGGCGGCCAGGTCGACATAACGAACGGAAAATTCGTCTTCTCGGCCTCCGAAGCCTACCTGATCGAGGACGGCAAGATCACGGCCCCAGTCCGCGACGCGACGCTGATCGGCAACGGTCCCGAGGCGCTGAAATATGTCTCGATGGTGGGGAACGATCTCAAGCTGGACCAGGGCATCGGCACCTGCGGCAAAGACGGCCAGTCCGT
>JAATFE010000003.1 GCA_015655365.1 Terriglobales bacterium | reverse complement strand
GCGGAAACAATGGCCACCTTTTCGCCCGTCAAGGCGTTCAGCAGCGTGCTTTTGCCGGCGTTGGGCCGGCCCAAAATGGCAACAAATCCGGATTTCAAAGGGGGTAATGCTCCTGACTGAGTTTACGGCATTTTCTGTTGAAGGCGAGGATTCTGGTAGAGAGGCTGTCCGTACCGATTGAGATGCCGTTTCCGGCTCGTTCAGATGGCTGACGCCGTGGCGGCTTCCGCAGGTGGAGGAATAATGCGCAGTCGCTCCACGCGCCGGTCGGTGGATGCAACCACCTCAATGCGCAGCCCGGCGTCCTCCAGCAGCACCACCTCGCCGGTCAGCGGAATGCGGCCCTCGATCTCGCTCACCAGGCCGCCCATCGTTGTAGCTTCGTAGGTCTCGCCCATCTCGATTGGGCCGCCGAAAAGGTCGTCGAGCTGGTCCACCGGGAAACTGCCCGGCACCAGCCAGGCGCCGCCCGGTTCGCGCTGCGGCTCTTCGATGGGCGTTTCTTCCTCGTGCTCGTCGCGGATATTGCCGACGATCTGCTCCAGCAAATCCTCGATAGTGACCAGCCCCACCACGCCGCCGTACTCGTCGATCACGAGGCGCATGTGCTGCTTTTCGCGCTGCATTTCGCGCAGCAACTCGTAGCCGCGCTTGGTTTCGGGAACGAAGGCCGCCGGCCGCTGCATGGAGGCCACGGTGCGGGTGCGGGCTTCTTCGTCGGTAATCTGAAGCAGGTCGTGGGCAAAAGCGATGCCGGTAACATTGTCCAGCGTCCCAGAGTAGACCGGCACGCGGGAGTAGTTGTGCTCCTTCAAGGTCTCAAGAAACTTCTCCAGGGTCATCGAGCCGCGCACCGCAAAAACCCCAGGGCGCGGCGTCATCACTTCGCGCACCAGCTTGTCGCCAAACTCGACGGCGGAGCGCACCAAATCGCGATCGCTCTCTTCGAGGATGCCCTCTTCTTCGCCGGCTTCGAGCAGCGCCTCAACATCCACGGCACTCTCTTCTTCGGGGCTGGCCGGCTCCTCCGCCAAAGCCGCCACGGAAAAGAAGAACCGCACAAAGACGGTGACCGGCGTCGTGAGCCAGAGCAGCAGACGGATGGGCCAGACCAAGGGAACCGCCCAGTGTCCGCAGGTCCGGTTGAACAGCATTGCCGGCAGAAGCTGGTTGCAGAAGACCACCACCAGCACCACACTCAAAACCGCCTGCGCAATTTCGCCATAGGTGGGCCGGACAAAACGAGAACCGCCGCCAAACAGAACCGCGCCAAACTCCAATGCGATGAGACCCAGGGACAGTTGTTGCAGAACCGCGGCCGAGATGGCTGCATGTTCGCGGCTCAAGCCCAGTTGCGGCTCGACCTTTTCTTCCCAGGCGTCCAGGTTTTCCTGCTCCTCGCGGGTGAGGATTCTGCCGAACTCGGCATAGACGCGGCAAATGTAGCTGGCCAGCGTCTCGACCGAGGCCAGCAGCAAAACCGCCACAAGCGCAGGCGTGCTCATGACTGTTTGGCCTTAGGCGACGGTTTGGATGCCGGAGGCTTTTTCACGGCGCTTTTGGCCGCGGTCCGTTTCCCGGCCGGCGGCTTAGGCGCGGCCGCTCGCTCAATCAACCCCTTGGGCAAACCCAGGCGGGCGCGCAACACCTGCTCGCGGCGGGCCATCTGGCCCTTGTCGGCCTCGTGATCGTAGCCGTTCAAGTGAAGCAACCCATGCAGGATGAGGACTTTGACTTCTGTAGAAAGCGAATGCCTCTGCTCCACGGCCTGGCGCAGCGCTGTCGGTACGCTGATGGCCAGATCGCCGGCAATCTGCTGCTCGGCAACCAACCCCGGAAACGGAGCTTCCGCCGGGAACGACAGCACGTCGGTCGCTTTGTTCTTGTCCCGGAACTGGCGATTGAGGCGGCGAATGGCGGCGTCCGTGGTGAGCAGCGCCGTAACCTGCCCCTTCAGTCGCACCGCAGCCTGCGCCTCGGCCAAAAAACGGGCCAGGGTACGCGCGGAGGGCAAGCGAAGATTGCGGGGAATCGGGGCGGACGCTGCGGACGTCTTCGCCGAAGTTGCCGCCGGCGCGAGGTCTGGGTCCAAATCTGGGTCGAGTAGGATCATGGTGGTCAGGGCCGCAGCATGTGCGGCCCCGCTTCATCTTTAATTCTACGCGAGTTGCAGATCTATTGCGGTTTGGCCGCCTGCCGGGGCTGCGCAACCGTCCGTTTTTCGCGCGCCGCGGGCGGAATCTCGATGGGCTCGCCCAGCGAGAGCGGCAACTCCTGCTGCTGCACTTTGATCGACTCGTAGGCCCGCACAATGCGCTGCACCAGGGCATGGCGCACCACATCGCACTCCTCGAAGTGGCAGAAGTGAATGCCCTCCACCCCATCCAGAACGTTGATCGCGTCCACCAGCCCCGACCGGCGCGGATTGGGCAGATCGATTTGCGTAATGTCGCCGGTGATCACCGCCTTGGAGTTGTTGCCCATGCGGGTCAGGAACATCTTCATCTGCTCGATAGTGGTGTTCTGCGCCTCGTCCATGATGATGAAGGCGTCATTGAGCGTGCGTCCGCGCATGAAGGCCAGGGGCGCAACCTCGATGGCGTTCTTCTCCATCATCTTGTCCACCTTCTCAGGTTCGAGCAGGTCGTAGAGCGCGTCGTAGAGCGGCCGCAGATAGGGATCCACCTTCTCCTGCAAGCTGCCGGGAAGGAAGCCCAGTTTTTCGCCAGCCTCCACCGCGGGCCTCACCAGCACAATGCGGCTTACCTTTTTGGCATTGATGGCCGCCACAGCCATCGCCACAGCCAGGTAGGTTTTGCCGGTGCCCGCCGGTCCCACGCCGAAGACCATGTCGTTCTGCTCAATGGCCTCGATGTAGACCCGCTGATTGGTGGAGCGCGGCTGCACAGTGCGTTTCACTCCGGTGGAACGCTGCTTGCCGGCGTCGCCCAGCGAACGCAGCGTGGTGGCGGGGTCGGCCACCACCAGGCGCAGCATCCCGTTCAATTCCCCATTATGCGGATGAATACCCTGGCGTCGCAGCGCCTCGAAATCCTGAAAAATCTGCCGCACCCGGACCACACCTTCCTCCGGTCCCTGCACATGCACGGCGTCGGAGCGTAAATCGATCCGCACTCCGAGCGAGTCTTCCATCAGCCTTAGGTTCTCATCGCGGGTCCCAAACAGGGGCTCAAGATTGGGCGTGATCTCCAGAGCGATCTTCAAAGGTTTCGGCTGCCTCCAGTGGGGTTTTGTGGGGTTGAGTTGGCCGGAACGCGGCCCGAAGCCGCAGCGTCCGGCGAAGCTGAATCAAGCATATCGGCATCCGGAGACGTGCGTTCAAGGCACGCAACACCGAACTCGACACTGCAACGCGGCGCACTGTGCCGGGCGAAGCGAGAGAAAGAGGCTGATTGGGAAGGGGATATTTCAGCGCGAGATAGGACCAAGCCTGAGCTGTGGGCTGTTCGACGGGACCGCGGGTTGGCGTTGGCTACCAAATCCGTTATCTGCGGTTGAGATTAGCGCCCGCAGCCTCAAGAGTCAATGCGCAAGGACAAAGATTAATGACAAGGGCTGTACTGGGAAGGTACCTGGGGCAGCCAGTGCAACCACTTCCCTTGCGAGGAGCACCAGACTGTGCCGAACGCCTCGACCGGCCGCGCATTGACCAGCCGCCGGCTTTCCCGTAGACTATGAAATTGCGAGGGGTGCGGCTCAAGCTTGCATTCTGGCCCGCATTTTACCCAAGATAAGGAAGATCAATGGCAAACCATGTATCGTCGCTGAAGCGTGTCCGCCAGACAGTGACCCGCACGGATGTAAACCGCGCCAACCGCAGCCGCGTGCGCACCAGCCTGCGGGCTCTGCGCGAGGCTCTGACCAAGGGTGACGTGAAGGCTGCCCAAGACCAGTATCGCGAGACCACCTCTGCCCTCGACAAGAGCGTGCAGAAGGGCATTTTCCACCAGAACACCGTCTCCCGCTACAAGAGCCGCCTGAACGCGCGTCTCAAGGCCCTGGTACTCGCCAAGGCGTAGTAAACCGCCCGCCAAGGGCTGCAAAAAGGATTCGATTGACCAAGACAGCCGGGGGTAACCCCGGTCGTTCTTGTTTTTCCACCTGCGGTGGGACCGACTTCAATGTGCGCGCGATAAGAGTTCATCGCCCCGCAGCCTGCGCAGCGAGGGCTTTCTGATGGCTGGGGCAGATGTTCCAGCCTTGCTCTCCTTCCGGCTGCGCACAGCCCACGATGACGTTGTCGTAGGACTTGTCGAGAGCCGCGATCCGGTCAAGGGCTCCACCCACTGCAAGTGCGGCAAGATCGTCGGGGCGGGTAGTGGAGAGAGACCCTTTGGGGACGCGGCCGATCGGGGTGCGAACAGCGCTGACGAGAACGGCTTCGGGCATGGGGAAATGCTCCTTGAAGTTCGAGGTCCCTTCTGTGAATCAGTCCGGCACGTCGAGCCGGGTCCAGGCGCTTTTTGAATAGAAGTGGAAGACGGTTCGGTGCTCGATCACCGAATCGGCCAGGGCGTCGTGGTCCAGCCGCGGCGGGCGATGTTCCATACCCGTCTGCATCTCGTGGATGCGCTGCGGCGAGGCCGGATCGATGCCCCAGTTGAATCCCAGAACGCCGCTTGGGTCGTGGG
>JAATFE010000238.1 GCA_015655365.1 Terriglobales bacterium | reverse complement strand
GTGCGCTGGTTTGTCCTCGAGCAGGAACTGGGCCTCAGCCGCGATCAGTTGCGCACTTTCGCCGCTCTCTACAAGATGAATTCCCGTCCCTTGCAAGACACCCACGGCCGCCGCATCGAGGCCAACGAATAAGAACCTGACTACGCCGTCTTTGCGAGGCGCGCCGATACTCCAGTTCTACAGCGGTTCTCCAATTGCCTACACCGAAGGACTGTCATCGAGTGTCTTTCTCCAAACCTGGTTCCCAGCGATAAGCCCTCGTCGCTGGGGGGAAGCAAAAGCACCTTGCACGAACAGCAGCCGCGGCCAGGGCCGATCCGTCGCCTGGAACGCCCTGTCGCGCGGCTCCGGGCGCATAACACCGCGATGACAGCGCAGCAACCGGCGTGGATGGGGCCTTTGATCCAATCGGATTCGCGATTGCCGCAGGCGATTCGGCTCTCGGTGTCAAACTCCTACTGCCCCACGCAGACGGTGAACTATGGCAATGGCCACGGCATCGCGGTGATGGCCGGCACCGCGACGCAGATCAAGTACCGGATTGCGTCGGGCAACGCGGAGCACAACTGCGCAGATCCACCCTAGCTCCAATGTGTGGCTCGACGTGGAGAACAACGCGGCGTTCAACAAGGGCGGTCCCGTCGACGGGAAGGCGCAGAACTTTATCACCCCGACGGCGTTCTACATGGTGTGGCGCAAGGACTGGAAACCGACGTACGCGGCCGCGATTTTGAACGCGGGCATGCAGATTGCGACTTCAGAGTTCCATTCCTACAACCACAATTTGATTTCGGAGATGCGGGTGCTGTTTTAACGCAATCCGAAACCTAATAGTCGATCTTTTTGGTCGAGGTAAGCCATGCGGCAAAGCTCGACCAGGCTTCATTGCCCAGCAGTTGCGTAGTGGGCAGCGAGCGGGCGGCCCGATCCTTGTGAAACTCTTCGTAGAGAAACGCGTCGTCGAAGCCGGCACGGGCTGCATCGGCTGCGCCTGCTCCGTAGTAGACAGCGTCGACGCGCGCCCAGTAGGCGGCCGCCAAACACATGGGGCAGGGCTGGCAACTGGTGTAGAGTTCACAGCCGGAGAGCGTGAAGGTTCCCAGCGCCTTGGATGAGGCGCGGATGGCGTTGACTTCGGCATGAGCCGTGGGATCGTTGGTGGCGGTGACGGTATTCGCGCCCTCGCCCACAATCTGGCCGCCGCGCACGATCACGGCGCCGAACGGTCCGCCCGCGCCTGAAATAACATTGTTGGTGGCCAGCGCAATGGCGCGGCGCAAGAATTCCGGATTAGCTTGAGACGGCAAGGCGAAAATGTTCCTCCTAAAGCAAACTTCAGTATGGCACAGAGACTTTTCGCCGCGCAGGCGAGTGGGCCGCCGCGGTGCGATACGAAACTGGGCGGTCGAGCGAAAAGCTGCTCGGCCGCCCGTGTTTTGCGAATGTGAAAGAGGGACGAACGATGCGCCCAGGGCAGCAATGCCTCAGGCCGTCATGTGCTCCTCGAGCACTTCGAGGAACCGCGCGAGCCAGGCGGGATGGGCGGTCCAAGCCGGACCGGTGACCAGTTTTCCATCTACCACCGCACCGAAGGAGTCCACCGCGACAAAGGTTCCGCCGGCCAATTGCACCTCGGGCGCGCAAGCCGGATAGGAATTGAGCTTGCGGTCCTTGAGGATGCCGGCCGCGGCCAGCAATTGGGGTCCGTGGCAGAGGGCGGCGATGGGTTTGTTGGCCCGATCGAAGGAACGCACGATCTCCAGCACCTTGGGGTTGAGGCGCAGATACTCTGGCGCGCGGCCGCCGGGGACTACCAGGGCGTCGTATTGCGCAGGATCGACTTCGTCGAAGGTGGCATTGAGGGTGAAGTTGTGGCCGCGCTTCTCGGTGTAGGTCTGATCGCCTTCGAAATCGTGAATAGCAGTACGGACCTGTTCGCCTTTTTTCTTGCCGGGACAAACGGCGTCGACCGTATGGCCGACCATCTGCAGGGCTTGGAACGGAACCATGATTTCGTAGTCCTCGACGAAATCGCCGGCCAACATCAACAGTTTTGCAGGTTTCATGGATAAGCCTCCGCCTCCATTGTGCCACGCGATGGGAGGTGTGTGGTCCATGGTTTAGCAGGATGCGGCAAGCGTTCATTCAAGGTGAATCACAGCCGGGGAAGGTTGAGCAGGGCCACTTTCGAGCGATCCTGCAATCGTTCGAGCACAACCTCCCGGCCATCGGGAAAAACGTCGAAGTCGCGAACGTCGAAGTCGGGCGGGAACTTGGTCAATTGCCGCTCGGCGCCGGTTTCCAGGTTGGTCAGCCAGAGATTCTTATGTCGGATTTCTCTGCGCAGCACCACGAGCGCACGGCCTTCCGGCAGGAAAGCCAGATGGCCTTGACGGCGGGGGGAAGAATTGCCATTTACCCCTGTGTGCGAGATACTTCTTAAGACTGGTCTTTCGACCGGTTTGACTATCCACTTCAAGCAAGTGGTCGATTCAAATGAGCGGGAGTAGTTCAGAGGCAGAACGTCAGCTTCCCAAGCTGAATGTCGCCGGTTCGATCCCGCTCTCCCGCTCCATGGTTCTCAGAATCTGTCCACCAACCACGGCTTGAATCAAGTAAGTCATATGCATAGACGCGGGCGGGCTTTACGCTCGCGTTATGTATCCGAGCGGTTTAACCGATGCTCAGTGGGGGCGTTTGGAGCCGTTGTTGCGGCAGGATCGCGGTTCCCGTCACGCTGGCGGTCGTCCGCGCAAGCATGAGTTGCGACGCGTCGTTGATGCGCTTCTTTACGTGGTGAAGACGGGCTGTCAGTGGCGTCAGTTGCCCGCCAATTTTCCGCCGTGGAAGGCCGTGCACGAGCAAT
>JAATFE010000313.1 GCA_015655365.1 Terriglobales bacterium | reverse complement strand
GCCCAGCGATCCGGTGGTTCAAGCGCGCATGAGGGCCATTGAGGAAGCGGGCGGGAAGCCGTTTTTCGACTACCAGGTTCCGGCGGCGGTTCTGACGCTGAAACAGGGCTTTGGCCGGCTGATCCGATCATTGGAAGACCGTGGCGTGCTGGTGCTGCTCGATCCGCGCATCCGCAGGCAGCGCTACGGCCAGACATTCCTGGACAGCTTGCCGCCTTATCGGGTGACCGCGACCATCACGGACGTGGAGAGCTTTTTCGAGGCGGAAGTTCCGCGAGTGCCGGAGCCGACGGACATGAATCCGACGAAGGGAACGGACCAGAACAAGCTCTGATTTCGCAGTTGGTATGGCTGGAGAGCTGACGCCACACTGCTCAAGCCAGCACGTCTTGAGAAGACGCATTGAGGCCAACAACAATCGCTCCGGCGGCCCGATGGCCTGCCGGAGCGATCCCGATCCAGCTAATTTACGGCTTGCCGTTGCGGCAGGCGCGGGAACTATTTAGTTGAAGTAAGCTGCGTTCTTCGCGGCGAATTCAGCCTTGTCGGCCGGCAGTTCGTCGATGGGGAAGATTGCATTCTGCGCGCAGAGGTCGGCGCAGTTTCCGCAGTCGATGCACTCGTCGGGGTTGATGAACACCTGAGAAACGGTGCCGGCAGCCGCATCGGTTGCCACGGGCGCGATAGCAGCGGTGGAACACTCCGCCACGCAGACAAAATCCTTGGTACAGGCATCGGTGACTACATAAGCCATAAAAGACACTCCTGGGTAGCTCTTGGGCGCTGACGTTGCAATTCGCCCCTCAGGTTGAGGCTACCGGGGCTTTATCCGGGTCTCTGTGACCCGAATCACACCGAAGGGGGGAATCTACCTCATTACGGTATGAAATCGATCTCAACCGTACTGTAACTGTCCCTTGACGCTGCATTCGCAGCGGCTGTTCACGATGAGGACATGATCCCTTCCAGTCGTTCTCCCCTCCTGAAGCAAGCCTTCGGTTGCTGGAACTGGAAATGCGCGTTGCTCAGCGCAACGGCGCGCTCCATCGTTTATGCGGTGGCAATGGCTCATAGCGGAGTTCGGGGAGGCTTTTCGGTCGTTCTGGTCGAGATGGCCTATGTTACTTTGACTGCCGGCCTTTACGCGGGGATGCAACAGAAAGCGTTGGGATTCCGCTCCAAGCTGTGGGGCAATCTGACCGTGGTTTTCGGAGTTCCCTGTTTGGCGCAGGCGTTGGACTGGCTCACCCATTGGGCCGCCGGAGCAGCGGTTCCGGGAAAAGCCACCCTGGCTGTCAGTGTCTTTACAACCGTTTCGGCGCTCTTCCACCTGCATGTGATGCGGCGTGGCGTATTCCTCACCGGGCGTCGCGGTCAGACTTTGCTCGAGGACTTCCGCCACATGCCGCGCCTGCTCGCCGGCTTTGTCGTCGAGCCGGTTCGGTTTTTATCGGCCATGATTGTCCGATTGGCGCGCAATGCGGAATCGGAAGCGGCGCTGTAGAGGCGAGTTTCTCCTGCTCTCTTTCCCAGGTCTTTGACCAATTGATTTTGTCCCTTGGGTTCGTGCTCTCCCAGGTCTCAAAAGCGAGACCTGGGGCACCCAGCGCGGGTACGAATTCATGCAGTCAAAGACCTAGCCGCCGTGTGCTCGACTAGAAGATGCGCACCCGGATGCCTGTACTGACTCCGACCGAAGACATGGCGCCGTAGGTGAATTGGGGCCAGTACTGGTACTCGAAGTTGGCAAGCCGCAGGTAGATCCTGTGGGTGAGGCGGTAGTCGACGCCGCCTCCGGGCGCAATGACCAGGTAGCTCCCGTGGGCATAGTCGTAAGGGAAGTTGAACTCTCCAACCCCCACCATCCCCTTTACATAGGGCTGAAATCGCCCGACGTTGAAGTGGTAGCGGGGACCGATCACATAGGTCTCGGCATGGACATCGGCGGTCTGGTGAAACTCCAGAAAGCGCGCTTCGCCTTCGATGCCGATGCGACGCCGGGTGTCCACGTCGACAAAACCGGTGACGCCGAGCAGCTTGATCTCGCCATATTGCACGTAGTAGCCGGACGCGGTTGCGCCCACCGAAACATTCAATCCACCGGCGTCGCCCGACGGCACCACCTGCGCGGATGCCGGTCGGACCGCCGCCAAGAATATCAGCAGAAGAACGGCAGGACAGACAGACCTTCCCCCAGGCCGCAAACTCATCGTTCCGCTCCACCTCCACATTCTGAATAAACCATGCAATCTGTTCATCTCTCACCCGCGGTGCGTCTCATGAGTTCGCCCTATTTGGTGATGGTCAAGGTCACATTCTGGTAGTGGATGATATCGCTGTTTGCGCCGGTTCCGGTTACCTGAATCACATAAGTGCCAGGAGCCGCGCTGCTGGAACTAAATCCGCTGCAACCGGTGACCAGGAGGGTTGCGCCGGAGAGCAGCAGAACCAGGGCGGTGGTTAGAATCGCCGCATGACGCCTGCGGAAGCGCCAGAAGATCCAGCCGAAGAACACGCTGAAGGGCAACAACAGGCCCGCAAGGTATGTGCCGGGTTTGCCGGGGCCGGAGTTCATGGCCGAGGTGCCGCCGCTGAGCGGGTTGTTGGTGTCGATGGT
>JAATFE010000323.1 GCA_015655365.1 Terriglobales bacterium | reverse complement strand
TCCGCCAGACCGGCTAACGACGGACGCAATTCGCCCGTCTTCAATCACCACCACGGGACGATCCAACAGGCTTATCCCGTCCCAAAGCTTCTCTGCTGTCAATACCGTACGCATAACAGAGATTATTGCAGGCACACCGGCGTTCGGGTGCTCGCGCCCTGACGTCCGCACAGTTCAAAGCTTTTTTGAGCAAAACGGCCCCAAACGGAGGGTTTTGAGCCAAAAAACAGGCATTTTCGGGGGTAATGTTAACCATACAATTAATAGAATATCGTTCGAGAATAACCTGTAAGGCCATGATTTTATGATTCTTATCGGTTTATTCAAGTCGGCTATACACTCCGAAAAAGAGGGATTTTTTTGGGGGGGGGTGGGGTAGCGGCGGTTTTTACCAACCAGACCTTTCCTCTCCATATGAACCAGTGTGCGCCGAGAGGTGGTAATTCTTCGCAAGCGGATCGGCATCCATTTTGGCACTGCTTTCAGTGCTACTTATCCAATGCGGCGAGCGAGACAAACAATACAGCCCCCACGCCAAAAGCAATGAGGAAATTGCGCAGATGGTGGCTGTGATGTGCGGGCAGACTCTGATTCCGGTCGGGGGTGGATTGTCCGTCAGGGTCTCCTGCCACGGTCCTGATCTCCGTATAATTCACGGCTACGGATTCTGGCACCGCCAGGTCGATGCCTTCTTCGGAACGCGCCAGTAATTGGCCCTCAACTTGGCGGTGATCCTTGAGCCTGACCCGCAAATGTGCGCCTAGAGGGAAGTTGTCGAGTCGAGCCTTGAGCTTTTGGGCCTTCGCACTCATCGGATCGGTAGAGGCAAAGGCGGCTCGAGCGAAAGCGCCGGAGAAAATGAGGACGATTAAAGCCAATGCTAAAAACTTGCGCATCGCGAATCTCCCTTGAGAAAAGTCTCAACACCCAAATAACTTCGGAGTGTTGAAAACCGGATTGTGGAGCGGAGTTATGGCGAGATCAGCTTACAGTGAAACTCCGCCCTCGTGAAGATTCGTCCTGAATAGACCTGCCGGGCGTCTTGTGTCTGGTTTTCGAGACCGAGGGGGCAAACCTCAACCACTCCCGCTCGTCCGCCAATTAAACTAACCGCATGACCAAGCGGATCGGCATTCATTTGGGCACGGCGGGCGGGGCTTCCAACGCCGTGGAGCGGGCGCGGGAGATTGGCGCCAACACCTTTCAGATTTTTTCTTCCAGCCCGCGCATGTGGCGCGCGCCCAAAATCGACCCGAAACAGGCCGAGCGCATGAAGGAACTGCGTGCGGCACTCGATGTGGGGCCGCTGGTCATCCACACGAGCTATCTGGTTAACGTTTGCAGCCAGTCGGACGAGGTGCGGGAAAAAAGCGTCGTAGCCTTTCGCGGCGAAATCGAACGGGCTCTTGCCTTCGGCGCGGAGTTCCTGGTGCTGCATCCCGGCTCGTGGAAGGGCCTGACGCGCGACGAGGGCCTCAAACTGGCCGCCGACTCCATCGGCCGCTCCATCGACGGGTTGGCATGGCAGGGAACGCCGTTCCACATCCTCATCGAAAACACGGCGGGTGCGGAGTTTTCCCTGGGCGGCAGCTTTGAGCAGGTGGCCGAGCTGGTGGAGCGGCTCCGGCCGGCTGCGCCCATGGGCGTGTGCCTGGATACCTGCCACACCCACGTGGCCGGCTATGACCTGGTCAGCGCCGAAGGCTACGAGCAGACCGTGGCGCAGGTGGCGGCAACCATCGGGCTGGAGGCAGTGCGGGTGTGGCACATGAACGACGCCAAGGCCGAGCGCGGCTCCAAGCTCGACCGCCACGAGCACATCGGCCAAGGCACCATGGGCGTCGAGCCCTTTCGCCGCCTGCTCAACGACGAGCGCTTTGCCCACGCCGCCTTCATCGCCGAAACCCCGGTAGACGAGCCCGGCGACGAGGAACGGAATGTGCGGGTGCTGAGGAGCCTGGTGAAATAAACCCTTGGGCTATTGTACCGTTGAGCGGTACAATAGCCCATAAGAAAAGCTGCGGGCATGATTCTCGGGTTTCGGGATCGCTGGTTGCAGGATTTTTTCATCAACGATCTGCATAGCCGGAATATTCCTCCCGACGTGGAGGCGCGGCTCTTCAGGAAGCTGCAATTGCTGGACGACGCAACGTTGGATAGCGACCCGCGCGTTCCACCGAGCAATCATTTTGAGAAGCTCCGAGGGCGTTTGGAGGTGTGGCACTCCATTCGAGTCAACGAACAGTGGCGTCTCATTTTTCGATGGAACGGGAGCAGAGGCGAAGCCGCTGAGATTTATCTCGACAATCATGGTTACCGCTGAGGAGAAGTTATGCTGAGTACCGAACGGAAGCCCGTAAGCGTAGGCGAGATGTTGGTGGAGGAGTTTCTGACCCCCCTCCGGCTGACGCAGGGCGCACTTGCAGAGGCCATGGGAGTACAGCGGAAGCTGGTCAATGAGCTATGCAACGGTCGCCGCGCTGTTACCGCCGATACCGCGCTCATGTTGGCGCGTGTCTTTGGCAACTCGCCAGAATTCTGGATGAATGTGCAGCGCCGCACGGACCTTTGGGAGGCCCTGCACACACCCAAGCGGCGGCAACGCATCGAACAGGCCAAGCCGCTGAAATGCGTGGCCTAAATCTGCTACAGGCGAAAACTACTTCTTTATCAACCCCGTGACGGGCGTGAAAATGCCATCCGGTGACCCGATCCGATCCGACTACAAGACCAAGGCGCAGGTGGTCGAGTATGTGAAAAAGTCCTTTGCGGATGATGCGGCACTGATCAAGAGCAAGGGCGACGGCGGGATTCATCTCCCCGGAATCGCGCCCGAAAAAGTAACGCATAGTTTGGTGAGATAGATTCTTGGCAAAAAGGCTTGCTCTGTAACTCATCCGGCGTAGCATGATATGTGTCATCGTTATGCACCGGAGGATGAGCGATGCGCGGAAGCATCTGCGGAGTATTGGCTTTGGTAGCGGTTGCGAGTTTGCCCATGTCTGTTGCGAGCCAGGTTTCTAAGTCTCAAACAGCAGCTACCGCAAACAGCAAGGCAAGTTCTCCCGTGCAACTGCCTTATATGGCGGAGTACAAGATTGTGCAGGTGCAGACGCGCGCGAATGGAACTTCCATCACGCACGAATCCAAGATCGTAACGGCCAGGGACGCACAAAGCCGCCACATGACAGCGACCACGGACATTCCAACCTCGGCGGACGAGAAGCCGATGACGCATTTTCTGGTTTTCGATCCCATGGCTCACGTCACTTTTACCTGGAGCTTCCCTGGGAAGAATGCAACTGTAATGGCGATTCCTTTTTATGGCGCGCTTCAATCGGGATGTGGGGCCGCAAGTGGTGGGATTGTGTCTATGGACTGCGAGACGAAACCGACAAACGAGACCGTTGAGGAACTGGGAACAAAGACGATTCAGGGTGTTGAGGCGCGGGGCCGCCGGACCACATGGACGACCCCGTCGGAGTACATCGGGAAGCATAAAAAACATGTGCCGCTGGTGTGCCCAACCAAGGTGAGTTCTTTCGAACTATGGAGAGCAATCGATCCCGGCTTGGCCGGTCTTACGGTCCGCATGGTCAGCGAGGACGTGCAGTCGGGCAAGACGAACAAGGAACTGGTGAAGTTCAGCCAGAGCGAGCCGGATGTGGCGGTCTTTCGGCCCCCCGCAGGCTATGAAATCGTGAGCCGGGAAGTGAACGTCGACCCTTGCACCAGCTTCGAGGGAATGGAACCCCCTGCGGCCCCAGATCCTCTTCTCCCTGGGTCGCCCCAGCCGTAGAATCCGCCAGTCCCGTTTACACTGAATAAGATATGGCGGAAGACATCGAACTGCGTTACGACCCCTCGGCAATCGAACCCAAATGGCAGCAGCGCTGGGCTGCGGACCCCGCAATGTATGCGGCCGAGCCCGCAACCTGCGGCAAGCCCAAGTATTACGTGTTGGAGATGCTGCCCTACCCCAGCGGCCAGTTGCACATGGGACACGTGCGCAACTACTCCATTGGCGACGCGCTCGCCCGCCACATGTGGATGCGCGGCTACAACGTGCTGCATCCCATGGGCTGGGATGCCTTTGGGCTGCCGGCCGAGAACGCCGCGCTCAAGCACAATACCCCTCCGCGCGAGTGGACGCTCTCGAACATCGCCGCCATGAAGGTGCAGATGGAGCGGCTCGGCCTGGGCTACGACTGGGCCACCGAGGTCACCACCTGCCTGCCCGAGTACTACCGCTGGAACCAGTGGTTCTTCCTCCGCATGTACGAGAAGGGCCTGGTCTACCGCAAAAAGAGCAAGGTGAACTGGTGCCCGGAGTGCGCCACCGTGCTGGCCAACGAGCAGGTGGTCAACGGCTGCTGCTGGCGGCACGAAACCACGCCGGTGGAGCAGCGCGACCTGGTGCAGTGGTTCTATCGCATCACCGCCTACGCCCAGGAACTGCTCGATGGCTTGGACAAGCTCGACGGCTGGCCGGAAAAAGTCCGCACCATGCAGCGCAACTGGATTGGGCGATCTGAGGGTACGGAAGTAGACTTCTTTCTGGCTGAGCAAGGATCAGGAAGTGGCGGCCTACAGAAATCAAGAGGCAGTGGTGAAGGCACGCGCATCCGCGTTTTCACCACCCGCGTGGACACCATCTTCGGCGCGACTAGCGTGCAACTGGCGCCGCAGCACGCGTTGGTGGCGGCTTTCACGGCTACCGACGCCAAGCTGAAGGCGCAGGTGGACGAACTGTTGGAGCAGCAGAAGAAGGCTCGCGAAGCCGGCGACCTGGGAGCCATCGAGAAGCACGGCGTTCCCACCGGCCGCTTCGCCATCAATCGCTATAACGGCGCGCGTGTGCCCATCTGGGTGGCCAACTACATCCTGGCCGACTACGGCACCGGCGCCATCATGAGCGTTCCGGCCCACGACGAACGCGACTTCGAGTTCGCCACCAAGTACAACCTTCCCATCGTGCAGGTCATCAAGCCGGTCGATGGTTCTGCGGTCGAGATGCCTTTCTGCTCCCATGAGGGCGTGCTCACCAACTCCGGCGAGTACGACGGCCTGACCTGCGATGCGGCCCAAAAACGCCTCCAAGAAGTTGCCGCACGCAGTGCATTTGGAGAGGCCAAGGTCATCTTCCGCTTGAAAGATTGGGGCTTGAGCCGCCAGCGCTACTGGGGCACGCCCATCCCCATGATTCACTGCGAAAAAGACGGCCTCGTGCAGGTGCCGGACGAGCAGTTGCCGGTGGTGCTGCCCGCGCAGATCGAAATTACCCAGCAGGGCGGCTCGCCCTTGAGCCGCGTGCCGGAGTTCGTCAACGTCATCTGCCCCAAGTGCGGCGGCCCCGCCAAGCGCGAGACCGACACCATGGACACCTTCGTCGATTCGAGCTGGTATTTCTACCGCTACACCGACGCCAAGAACTCGACCGCGCCCTTCGATCCCACGGTAGTGAAGTATTGGTTCCCCATCGACCAGTACATTGGCGGCGTCGAGCACGCCATCCTCCACCTCATCTATTCGCGCTTCTGGACCAAGGTCATGCGCGACCTCGGCCTCATCACCAACGACGAGCCAGCCCGCCGCCTCTTTACCCAGGGCATGGTCATCAAAGACGGCTCCAAGATGTCCAAGTCCAAGGGCAACGTCGTGTCGCCCGACGACATGATCGCCAGTTACGGAGCCGACGCGGCGCGCATGTACTCCCTCTTTGCCGCCCCGCCCGACCGCGACCTTGACTGGCAGGAAGACGGCGTCGCCGGCGTCAGCCGCTTCCTCGGCCGCGTCTATCGTTTCACCACGAAACATGCGCCGGTAGCGAAAACCGCCGCAGCGAAGGGTACGGGTTTCAGCTCGTACATAAAACCGGACCAGGCGAGCGGGGCTTTAGTCCTTGAGACAGCGCCCTCGTCCGCATCCCTCAAGCTGCTGCGCAAGCTCCACCAGACCATCGCCAAAATCACGCTCGACTTCGAGGGCCGCTGGCACTTCAACACCTGCGTCGCCGCGATCATGGAGCTGATGAACGAGCTCCAGGCCGCCGATGCGCAACTGGCCTCCGGTGAAATTCCGCCCCCGGTCATCCATGAACTGCTGCGTTCGCTCGTTCTCCTTCTCGCTCCCTTCGCTCCGCACCTTTCCGCCGAGCTGTGGGAGGAGTTAGGCGAAAAAGGCGCACTCCTGCGCGCTCCCTGGCCCCAAAGCAATCCGGAACTGGCCAAGGAAGACGAGCTTGCAATCCCGGTCCAGATCAACGGCAAGCTTGTGGTCAT
>JAATFE010000259.1 GCA_015655365.1 Terriglobales bacterium | reverse complement strand
CTGCCCGTCTTCTTCTTCTACCTGGTTTGGTGCCTGGGGAGCGACGCCGTCGGGATGGTGCTTTCCCGCTATTTCCCGGCAGCCGAAATGCCGGCCTTCCTGGTGGATGCGACCGTGTACACGCTGCTCCAACTGGCCATGCTGGCCGAGTTAGGCGCCTCCGCCGCGCGCTACAGCCGCGCCAACCGGCCGAGCCGGATCCTGCTGGCTTTGCTGATGGCCGTAGCCTGCGCGCTGATCTGGTCCCTGGCCAAGTGGAATGTCCCTACCGGGCCGGGGACTCTTCCTCAAATTTGCGTTGTGCTGCTGCAAGTATTTGCCATTTTGAGGGTCGCGGCCCTGCTGGCTCTGGCCTGGTGGAGCAGCTTGCAGGGTCTGCGCTGGCCGGAGCGGGAATTGAGGATCGCCACGGGGCTGGGCTTCTATTCGCTCGTCTCCTTGGGCGTCAACGTCCTCCAAACCCACAATTTCATCGGGGTTGAGTACCGCTCGCTCTACCAGATCCAGGTGTTTAGTTACTTTGGGGTGCTGACCTATTGGGTACTCATTTTCGCTAAAAGTGGGGCTGAATGCAGAAATTTTTCCCCACAAGAGTAGATTTTCTGTTAATAGTAATAGGAAAGAAAAAAACAAGCCGGGCTGTTCTGTAGGTTTCCAAGGTTACCAATGCCCGACCTGAGGATCACCAATGATTCTTCCCTTTCTTCAAATCGGAGCAATAGCGGGTGTTGCGGTTTATCTGAGTCGTTGGCGCAGCGGAGTTCGCCGCCGCAATGCCCAGACATGGGACTCCCTGCTGGCCCAGTTGCGGCCCGATTGGAGCGCCCGCGAGTTGAGCGATCATTTCCTCTGGAAAGAGGGTCTGAGCGCAACGCCTCAAGACGCCTGGCAGCGCATGGAGGGACCCAAGGGGTTATGGGTGATGTATCAGAATTCGCGCATGATGATAGAAATGGCAGACTATGCCGACAAAAACTGCGCGGGCGTAGATCGTTTGCTGCTGGAAACCTTGCGCAGCGACGCCATGCAAATCCGGCTGTGCGTATTGGTGGCGCTGGCCCAGTACGGCTTTTCGCAAGCCAGTGAGGGCGTGAGGGTTAATGCCTTCCGCGCCGCTTCAATGTATATGGATATGGCGGCACGAATGACCCAGTTACTACAGGCAAATGCAGCCGCAATCGTTCCCGATTTTGTGGCTGCAATGTAGACGTTTGGCTTCCTCCTCCACACGAAAAAACTCCGGCCTCGACCGGAGTTTTTTCTGGTTTTAAGGCCGTTATCAGGCCTTATTCGTGCTCAAAAACGCGTGAATGCGCGCATATTCCTCATCGCTGAGGCGGAACTCCAGGGCAGGGGACAGCCCCTTGACCTGCGCGGCGCTACGCCCGCCAACGATGGCCGCGGTGATGGCCGGATTATGCAGCGTCCAGGCGACTGCCACCACGCCGGGGCTTACCTTGTGGCCGTCGCCGATTTCGCGCAGCAGTTCCACCAATTTCAGGTTGCGGCTGAGCCGCGGCTCGTTGAACTCGGCCGACTTGCGACGCCAGTCGTCGGCCGGAAAAGCGGCAACGCGCTCGGCGGTCATTTTGCCGGTGAGCAAGCCGGAGACCATGGGCGAGTAGTTGATGACGCCGATGCGGTTGGCCTGGGCAAAGGGCAGAAGCTCCGTCTCGGCGGCCGGGCGGAGCATGGAGTAGGGCGGCTGGAGGCTGGCGATGGGCGCAATCTTCTGCACGCGCTTCATCTGCTCGACGCTGAAGTTGGAAACGCCGATCCAGCGGATTTTGCCCTGTTCGCGGAAGCGGGACAGGGCTTCCCAGCCCTCTTCGAGCTCGGCATCGGGATCGGGCCAGTGAATCTGGTAGAGGTCGATGGTCTCGACGCCGAGACGCCGCAGCGAGGCTTCCAGCTCCTCGGCCAGCGAGGCGGCCGTCAGGGAGCGATAGATGGAGCGGTCCGGATGCCAGCGCATGGAGCACTTGGTAAAGACCAGGGGCTTGTGCGATGTGGTCTTGAGGGCGCGGGCAACCACCTCTTCCGAGTGGCCGAGACCGTAGATGGCCGCCGTATCGATCCAGTTCACGCCCAGGTCAAGGGCGCGATGGATGGCGGCGATGGATTCGTTGTCGTCCTGGGGTCCCCAGGCGTACTCCCAGTTGCCGCCACCGATGGCCCATGCGCCAAAGCCGATGGGGGTAAGTTGAAGGTCGGAGTTACCAAGAGTGCGAAGCGTAGGCGAGAGTTTAGTCGTCATGACAATAGGGTAGATGCCGAGAACCGCGAGATCGATTCACCGCCCTGCTCGCTGCATCTTTGTCGCGCTTTGGCGGCTCTAAGAACCTGTCCAGAAACTCTGAAAAGACGTCGGAGATGGGATAAAAGAACATCCCGCAGGGGCTAAAGCCCGACTCATTCTGCTGGGTTTATGTACGGGCTGAAGCCCGTACCCTTCACTAAAATCCAAGTTTTTGGACAGATTCCAAGAAGCAGAGGACCCGCGATACCGTAGACTCGGGCCAAGAGGGATGCACGCATGAGAACGGAACGGCCGGCAAAAGTAGGAATCATAGGGGCGGGCAG
>JAATFE010000104.1 GCA_015655365.1 Terriglobales bacterium | reverse complement strand
GGGCGGATGCGCATGCTGCCTTTGGCCATCATTGTCTCCGTGCCCCAGATCGAAACCGGAATGCACGGCGCGCCCGTCTGCATTGCGAGGTAGAACGGCCCCTTTTTGAACGGCAGCATCTTTCCGGTTCTGGAGCGCGTGCCTTCCACAAAAGTAGTGATGTGGACGCCCTTTTCCAGTACCCGCTTGGCGGCGGCAATGCTCTCTTTGGCGCTCTCCACGCGGCCGTCGCGGTCCACCGGGATAAAGTCTCCCAGCTTCATGCCGTAGCCCAGCCCGGGGATCTTCATGATCGAGCGCTTGCTGAAGGCCGCAGTACGCCCCGGCACCCGCGGAATCAACGCCGGAGGATCGAGGTTGGAGACGTGGTTCGACAGAAAAATGCACGCCGTGTGCGCTGGCACGTTCTCCAGCCCCTCGGTCTCTACGCGAATCCCGCCCAGCCGCAGGCTGGTGCGCGCAATCCAGTTCGAGAACTTGTAGAGCGGTATCACGTTGCCCGTGATCAGCGTCCAGGGAATGAAGATCAGCGCCGCCGGTATGCCGAAGACGATGATGGTGCCGGCCAGTAAAAGAGCAGAAATCATGCGTTTTTTTCGCTATCTGGGTAGCGTTCTCTCAGGCAAGCAGGAAGTTTCTCATAGATGCCGTCAAACCCACCATTGGAAAGTAGGGCGACCACGTCGCCGGGTAAAAGTTGAGGCACGATGCGGTTCACGATCGTCTCCACATCGGGACAAAGCTCGGCTGCGGTTCCTGCGGCATTCAGCGCTCGCACCACGTCTTCCGGGTGCAGCCGTTCCTCTGCGGGAATGCGCTGCTGCTGATAGACGCCGGCCAAAATCACGTGGTCCGCCAGGCGTAGGCTCGCCACCAGTTCCGGCTCCAGCACCTTGCGGCGCAAGGTGTTCGATCTTGGCTCCAGGACAGCCCAAAGACGCGCCTGGGGATACACGGCACGAAGCGCCCGCAGGGTTTCGCGAATGGCCGTCGGATGGTGCGCGAAGTCCTCGATCACCGTGATGCCGCCAACTTCCGCGCGCACCTCCAGCCTTCGCTTTACGCTCTTGAAGCTGGCCAGTGCCTTCTGAATCGCTTCTTTCCCGACGCCCTGTCCAAAGGCCAGCGCCGCTGCGGCCGTGGCGTTCAGCGCGTTGTGCTCCCCGGCCATGCGCATCTCCAACTCGGCCCACAATGCGCCCTCGTGCCACACTTCCCAGCGCATCAGCCCATTCTCGTAGTGCAGATTCTGGATGCGCCAGTCCGCTCCGTCGCTGAAGCCGTACCGCTGCACACGGCAAAAGGCCTTCGCAATGCAGTCGGTCACGTTTTCGCAGCCGTCGTAGGACACAATCAGCCCTCGGCGCGGAACCAGGTTTACCAGCCGCTTGAAGGCCGTCTTCACTGCGGCCAGATCGGCGTAAATGTCCGCGTGGTCAAACTCCACGTGGGTCAAAATCAGCCCATCGGGAAAGTAGTGCAGAAACTTCGGTCCCTTGTCGAAGAAGGCCGTGTCGTACTCGTCGCCTTCCACGATGAAGGTGCGCGTCGGCCGCAACTGGAAGCTGGTGCCAAAATTCTCCGCTACCCCGCCAATCAGAAACGACGGCTCCAACTCCGGCTTTTCAGCCGATGCGAACTGGTAAATCCACGCCAACATGCTGGTCGTTGTGGTCTTGCCGTGGGTCCCGGCCACCACCAGAGACTCGCGCCCCGTCAGGAACTCTTCTTTCAGCAGCGCCGCCATCGAGGTAAATGGAATCCGCTCGTCCAGCACTCGCTCCACTTCCGGGTTGCCGCGCGACAGTGCATTGCCGATCACGACCATGTCCGGCCTGGGGTCGAGATTCTCCTCGGCAAAGGGCTCCAGAATCGGAATCCCCAGTCCGCTAAGCAAATCGCTCATGGGCGGATAAGCCTCTTTGTCCGACCCCGTGATGCGGTGCCCCTGCAACTGCAAAAGCCCCGCCAGCGAAGCCATCGCCGTTCCGCAAATCCCGCTCAAGTGAATGTGCCGCGCCAAGGTTTTTTCCGACCCCTGACCCCTGATCTCTGCTCTCTGATCTTTCACTTCGCCACCGCCGCTTCCAGCAGATTCAACTGCGCTTTTTCCGCGGCGTACAGCTCCGCTTCCACGCCAAAGGTCAGCGTCACATTCTGGCGCGACACATGCCCGCTGCGCAGGCCAAGGACGATAGGCCCGTCGAAGCCTTCAAATGCGTGCAAAATTACCTCTTCCAAAAGTTTCGGATCGGCGCCCGGCGAGACGCACTCCAGCATTTCTCCAAACACGATGCCGCGCACGCCCTTCAGTTTGCCCGCCTGCCTCAGTTGCCACAGCATCCGGTCCACCTGGTAGGGCTTGGCTCCCGTGTCTTCCAAAAACAGCAGCTTGCCCTCGGTCTGCGGCTCCCAGGGCGTGCCCAGCAAAGAGACCAGGATGCTCAGGCAGCCGCCATACAGAATTCCGCTTGCCGTGCCCGGTTTCAGAACGCGCATTCCCTCGGCCGCACCCACACTGTAGGGTTCGCCCGCCAGCGCTGCCTGAAAGCTCGCCATGTGCACGCCAAGCCCCACGGAGAAATCCGCCGCCACCATCGGTCCATGAAACGCCGGTAGCCCAATCTGGTCCAACAGCCGCAGTTGCAGCCCGGTCAGGTCGCTGTAGGCAAACAAGGGCTTGGGATGCTTCCGGACCAGCTCCAGGTCCAGTCCTTCGAGCAAATAATTGGAACCGTAGCCGCCCCTGAGGCATGCCACCACGCTGGTGTTCGGATCGGCGAAGCCCTCGTGCAGATCCGCCAGCCGTTGCTCCGCAGATCCGGCGAAAAACAGCGGGCCGCGTTCCTGCGTGTGCCGCCCGAGCCGCGGCGCAAAGCCGAGCGTCCGCAGTTTCTCCATGCCTCGCTCCACCCTCTCGGGTTGGGCATAGGAAGCGGGCGCAATGGCGCTGATACCCGCGCCGGGCGCAATGGCCGGCGGTTTTAGCAAGAGAGTCATGCGAACCAAGCCTCGCCGCGGGCAATCAGGGCCGCAGGCCCGGTCAGCTTCAGTTCCGCGCCGGGTCCGTCCCAGCTCACCGTCTGCGCGCCACCGGGTGCTACCACCGTCAGCGGCGATTTGCAGTCGTTGAAGGCCAGCGCCGCCGTGGCCGAAGCCGAGCTGCCCGTGCCCGAAGAGGTGGTCGGTCCCACGCCGCGCTCAAAGATGCGAATCTCGATCTCCGTCGGGCTCACAATGCGCACGAACTCGACGTTTGTCTGATGCGGAAAATCCTTGTGAAAGCAGATCGCCGCGCCGATTTCCGTCCAAGGCCGTCCCGCCACCGCAAACTCGGCGTTGTCCACCACCACGATGAACTGTGGATTGCCGGTGGAAATTTCAATGCCCGCCACCGCCAGTCCATCGGCCAGCGTAACGGTTCGCGGCGCAAAGGTGGGCACGCCCATCCCCGCCGTCATCTCCACCGCATAACCGCTCTCCGTGCTCACCGTGTTCACGTGGCAAACCCGCAGTCCGGCGTCGGTCATAATCTCCAGCGCGTCGCCCGGTTTTGCGCCCCGTGCCTCGGCCATCCACGTCGCCACGCAGCGCGTTCCGTTGCCGCTGATCTCGGCGACGGAGCCGTCGGCGTTGTGCAGCTTGATGCGGCCCGCCCTGGGCCCGGTCCAGGCAAAAAACTCGATGCCGTCTGCCCCGATGCCCGTGTTTCGTTCGCACAACCGGCGCGTCAACTCTGCCCAATCGCACCCGTGGGCCGCTTCTTCCGTCACAATCAGAAAGTCGTTGCCGCAGGCGTGGGCCTTGGTAAAGGGAATCAATCTTCCTCCGGATCGCGGAATGTCAGTAACGAGTCGATCGCCGGCTCTCCGAGCAGGTGTCCGCTCACCCGCTCATGTTGCGTTTTCGTGGCTGTCAAGGGGAAGGTCACTCGCTGCATCTCGCCGATGGCATCGCGCTCCACCCCGGTCAGCCGTTCTCCCACTTTGTCCATTGCATCCAGAATCGACGCCAGCATGTTGGTCTGGTCGTGTCCCCTGGCCTCGTAGATCAAGGGGTAAATCTTCAGGTTCGCGCGCCGCTCCAGCAAGCCGACCAACTCCAGCGCCAAAATCACGATCAGAGCCGCCACTGCCGCCGCCGCATACAGTCCCGCGCCGCACGACATGCCGATGGATGCCACCACAAACACCGTGGCCGCACTCGTCAGCCCGCTTACCCGGCTGCGGTTGTGCAGAATGAGACCTGCGCCAAGAAAGCCAATGCCCTGTACGATGTTCGAGGCCACGCGTCCCTTGTCGGGATTGGCGTCCCCGGCCAGCACCGCAGAAAGCAGCGTAAAAAACGCGCTTCCCATGCAGATCAGCAGGTTGGTGCGGACCCCCGCGGCCTTGCGCCGGATCTCCCGTTGCAGACCGACGATGGCGCCCAGCAGGCAAGCCATCAGCAGCCGCCCGATCGCGCCATTCACCACCACGATCTGTTGCAGACGGTCGAAGTCGAAGGGCTGCGCGAACTGATCCAGAAGCATTGTCATGGGGACGTTCCTTGCCCGATGCTATCACCGCGCAGGCTGCCTTGTTGAGTCCGGCGCGAGCCCCGCACGACAGAATGCAAACAGAAAGGGCGCCAGCCCGTAACCCCGGCGGCGCCCATTTTGTTGCTTGAATCGGTGTTTCTCAGATTTGGCTGCCGAAGCGCAGCGCCTTGATCTCGTCCATTTGGCGCTTGAGCTGGTCCATCTGCTGCTTCATTTGCTCGATCTGCTTCTGGTCGATCTCGATGTGAAACTCCCCAAGCTGATCGCGGAAAGCCTTGGCCATATCCTGCGCGAACGCGGGATCGGCCTCTGCCATCAGCGAGCACTCGCCCCCTGGGAACAGGTCCTCGATCTTCATTTCCCCGCGGCGTTTCGAGTCCACCTGCAAGGTCAGCGTCTGCTGTTTCCTGTCGCGCAGAACGATTACCTGCACCGGCTTGCCCTGGTTGGAGCGCAGCGACCGGTCCCAGTCCGAAAGGGTATTGATGGCCTCGGGGCCGATCTTGAGAATCACGTCGAAGGCCTTCAGGCCGGCTGCGGCGGCCTCGCTTTTGCGCGCCACCTGCTTTACTATCAGCCCGCTCTGTACGCCCAGGTATTCGGCCATCTGCGAGGTCAGCGGCTCCACCATCGCTCCCACATTCAAGCTGCTGCCGAAGATCGGCATATGGAAGCCGCCCGGCAGTGGAGCGTCGCCCCCGCCAGAGAGAATGCCCATCCCCGGCGCCTGCGCAAACACATCGCTGCCCTTGCCGATCTTGTTCCAGACGTCGTGCTCCATGGCTTTGCGGTCCACCAGTTGCACCGTCAGCGTTTGCAGGCTGCCTTCGCGGCTGATCGCCAGGTTCACCTTGCGGCCTGCGGGAATCTCCCTGAGCATGCGCCGCAACTGCTCGGCGCCCTCCACATTCTGGCCGTTCAATTGCAGAACTACGTCGTTGACCTTCAGCCCGATCTGCCCGGCAGGAGCGTCGTGGTCGATCAGCGTGATCAGCGCGCCGCGCACTTCTTTGAGCTTCAGCGCCTGCGCCTTCTCGTTGTCCACGTCCGCCAAATCCACACCCAGGTAGCCTTGGGAACTGGAGTGCAGCAGCAACATCTGGCCGGGCCCCCTGCGAAGCTGGACGGCCAGCTTGCCTTGTGCCACGGTCGCCATCGGCGTCAGGGCCACCCCCGCGGCCATTCCCAACAAGGCAACAACTCCCAGACTGCGATTTCGGAAACTCAAATACGGCCTCAAATTGTGCATCATGGTCCTTCTCCTGCTCGATCCATTTGTCCCGGCCCGCGCTCTTTTAGACGGCGTAGTGCCGGGTAAGTTAAAGCTACTGAATCTCCGGAACCCGGCTCAAAACTTGCCTGGAGACGGTTCGGATATAGGGATTCCGGTCGGAATTAGCCACCGTGTGCAGCACCTGCCGCACGCTGGTATCGGCTTCCACCGGTTCCAGAATGTTGACTGCTTCGGTGCGAATCCGCGGATCGGCGTCGTTCATCAGCGCCTCCAGCACTGCGTCCCGCACCCGCACGTCTTCGCTGACATAAGGCTCCAATCCCTCCAGCGCCTTCTCGCGCACCCCGGCGTTCTTGTCGTAGCGCAGGGCCACCATCAGCGCGTCGCGGATGCCCTCCGCCTTGCAGCCATGCCCCGCCTTGCATTCGGCTGCCAGCAGGCCCACCGAGTCGTCGCGCACTCCGGTCGAAGCCGAATTTTCCGACGCCAGCATCAGCAACTGCCGGATCGCCGGATCGTTCAGCGAACCCTTGATCTGCTGCGGCACCACCTGGTTGTAGCGAACTTCCACTTCCTGGCTGTTGGGCTGCCGCACAATGCTCGATATGTTGGCAATGGTGGCCGTCTCGGCGGGCGTCTCGGTAGACGCGGCGGTCGCCTGAGCTGGAGCGCTTGCCGCTTGCGCAGCAGCGACGTGGGCGGCGCGATTCTGCGCTACTTCATAGCCGCCCAGGCTCCCTGCACCGATTCCCGCCGCCAGCAGCAAGCCAGCCGCCAGCGGCGCGGCCTGTAGACCGGCAAAGCCGTTCATGGTGCGCTGGCTCAGCCGCTCATACCAGCGCTTGGGCGGCAGGGCATCCAGCGCCTCTTCCAGGCGCTGCCTGGAGCGTGCCACCAGGTTGGCCTCGGGCTCCGCCACCGGATACGCATCGGCCAGCACCTTCATCGCCAGCAGTTGCTGCCGCTCTACCTGGCATTCCGCGCAGTCGGCCAGGTGCCGCTCCAACTCATGGATCTGCTCGTCCGGCAGCTCTCCATAGGCGGCCGTTACAATTCGCTCGTGTGCAAGTTCGCAATTCATCGCTACGTCCTTCCAGCCTCAAAAAAGTCCTGCCGTACGCCCCTGAAAGTCCAGCATCCCGTTTGGGGATTGCTCAAGGCGTTCTACCGCAATCCCGCCAACTGCAATCTCAATTTTTTGGTCGCCCGGAAGAGCGTATTCTTGGCGGTCTCTTCCGTGGTATTCAGCATCTCTCCGATGGTGCGCAGGCGGAGCCCCTGGTAGTGCTTCAGTTCAAAAACCGTCCGCTCCCGTGGCGTCAGCTTGGTCAGAGCCTGTTGAATCTGTTCGCCCAGCACCTTGCGGTCCAGTTCCTTGGCCGGGTTGGAGTAGGAGCGGTCGTCCGAGACGTTGGCCAGCAGGTCGATCTCGTCCCCGGAGTGGTCCATCACCACCGCATGGTCCTCGCGGCGCGTCTTCCGCCGTCGCATCTGGTCCAGGCAGAGATTGGTCACAATCCGGTAAATCCAGGTGTAAAACGAGCACTCAAAGCGGAAATTTCCGATGTACCGGAAGGCCTTCAAAAAGGCTTCCTGGTAAATATCCTCGGCCTCGTGCTCGGAGCCGGTCAGGTGCAGGGCCAGCCGCAGCACCTGATGTTCATATTGCCGCACCAGTGCGTCGAATGCTGCCCGCGAGCCCGCTTGCGCCTCGCGAATCAGCTCCGTTTCGGGCGCACGCGCTTGCGCCCGCTCCTGCGCAGTCTTTGGTTCCTTGGTTGTCGTGCTCGCTGCCATACCTGGGGAGGATTGTACCCTCCTTGTGGCTGGCCAGGCCAAACCTGCCGGGGCCGCAATCGGCGAAGTGGGATAAATCACCGCATCCGTTGCCATCAAATGTTGCCCCCGAAGAAGAGATCGAACTTCAACTCAATAGACGCCCCTTGGCCGCATTGGTGAGCGGTTGCACACTGCGTGAATCGGCTCCCGGACCGGTACACTAGGAAGCGATGAACGGAAATCTTTTTGACACCCCAGCATCCTCCTCCACCGGAGCGGCAAGCGAGTGGTTCACCGCTCACTGCGACGGCGGTTCCCGCGGCAACCCCGGCCCCTCCGGCTACGGAGCCGTCGTGGAAGACCCTCAAGGCCGCACCGTGGCCGAACTGAGCGAATTCCTTGGCAACCAGACCAACAACTACGCCGAGTACCACGGTCTTCTAGCGGTGTTGCGCTGGGCGGTCGAGAACCGTACGAAGTGCCTTCGCGTGGTCAGCGATTCCGAGCTGATGGTCAAGCAGATGCAGGGCAAGTACAAGGTCAACAGCCCCGGCCTTCGCCCTCTGTGGGAGGAAGCCCGCAAGATGTCTCGCCGTCTCGAAGGCTTCGAGATGCGCCACACCCTCCGCGGCGGCAACAAGGAAGCCGACCGCCTGGCCAACGAGGCCATGGACAGGGGCATGGGACGGCCGGTGGGCGAACCGGCAAGTCAGCCAGCCAGCAAGCCAGCGAGTCAGCCAGTCAACCGGCCGGCGAGCCCGGCAGCCAGTCGCCCCGCGCCGCCTTCCGCCAAACCTACCCGCCAGATTCTCGAAGGCTATGTGAAAGACGGTGTGGTTCACTTGCTCGGTGGCGAACTGCCCGACGGCATCTTCGTCAAGGTCGTCCGCGAATAGCGCATCTCGGCATGTACTGGACCTGGGGCAAAGACAGCAAAAAGGCGGCGGCAAGCAACGCATTATTGTCGGAGCGAGCAAACAGGAACAGCTTCTAAAATGATGAG
>JAATFE010000010.1 GCA_015655365.1 Terriglobales bacterium | reverse complement strand
TGGCAGGCGATGGGAGACAGTCCCACCAGCAAAGCCAACGCGGCACATACCGAAGCTTTCGAGCGCAAAATCACCTAACAAGGATAGCAGGATCGACAGCTCCCGCATTTGCCCGTAAAGCGCCATCCATCACGGAAGTAACTGTCACAGCGTTCGGTCGCCTGCTTATAGTAATCTGCGCCCGAGGGGATCGGAGGGGCTCAATGATCACCAAAGTGGCCATCGTAGGCAGCTATCGCCAGGGCGGAACCGTCGCCAGCGCCGTGGAAGCCATTTTGGAAGATGCTCGGCTCGCCGGTCAACTACGGCAATGTAGCCGCCGTCTTCAGAGCTTTCACGGAGCGTCTGATCGGTTACGCCTGCTGGCCCTGGCGCGCTCCCCCGCCCAAGTCGCGCAAAAAAGCGTCCATGCGCAAGGCCGCGTTGGTGGCCTCTTCCGCCACGCCGGGGTTCCTCATCCCCTTGCTCACCGGAACCGGCCGTGCCCTGCGCATCGGGCTCTCCTCCCAGGAGCCGAACCATCCGCTTTCAGCCAAAAACCGCCAACATGCGCGCCGCATGGGCGTGAAGCCAGTTTAGCTCGACCCGATTCTCTCGTAATTTTGTTTCCCGGTTCCGGGGTCTCAGAGACGAGTCCGCAGAGAGCCCCTGCGCTCCGAAGTCTCTCAAACAGCTCGGCTAAGCCGAGCATGATTGCGTCAAGTCAAGGCGCTATACACGCAGCTCTGGTCAAATTGGGCCTGCAATGGGTACTCTAGTTAGTAATTCGGCTGACTTAAAACAGCGGCGATCAATTACTTTCTGCGTATGAAGCGCACAATAGTGCGGTGGAGGCATTTTATGAACCAAGCTATCGAATCTAGGAAGTCTTCGTCCTCTTCAGGCGTTGGACAAGGAAACGGCCACAAGAAGCTTCCCTCTGCCTCCAGCCAGGAACCAGCGGCTGTCCGCAAGAAACCGGTCAATTCTTCCGGCGTGGTGGCTTTGGGGTTTGCCTTTGCGGGAGGATGCGGGACCAACAACGCCCGCCGTTTCATGGCCAGTGTTGCCCCGGAAGATTATCCCTATCTATACATCCTGGTAGCAAACACCGACGGCCCCCAGTTGAAAGAGTTCTTCGACCCGACGGCAGCAAATTCCGATCTGAGTGAGACGGAAAGAGCGAATCTGGGCAAGTGGATCGACTCGATCGAGGGAACCAAGCAGCTCACCATCGTCGAGTTGGGAGAATCGGGCAGCGGCGCGGGGGGCGACCCTGAAGTCGGCAGAACCGCTGCCGACGCCAAGAGAGAAGAATTCGAGCAGTGGATGAAACCCCTGCGGGCCGTGGTGATTTCAGGAGGAGCAGGCAAGGGCACAGGCGGCGGCGCTCTGCCGGTAATCCAGAGACTCGCGACCGGCTTGGATAAAAGCCCGCTTACGATCGTCACCATGCCATTTGCCTATGAGGGCGGCGGTCGCATGAAAAAGGCCATTGCGACCCTGAAAGTCCTGTACGAGCAGGGGCCTACCATGCCTATCTATAACGAGAACGCTCCCCGGAACGTGACCGAGGGCAAGGGATTCCGAGAGATATTCAACGACATCAACAACGCTTCGATTCAGCCTGTCTTCCTGGGCATTCGGGAAGTCACCCAGGTGGTCGGCGATATGCAGAATGTGGATATCGCGGATTGGAGACGGGTTTTGAGCGTCGGCAATTACGTCAATTGCGATTACACCCGGCTGAACATCGTGAATGAAGGAACGGAAAGCGCTCAGGAGGAAGAGCTGAAGGCCTTCACACAGCGCCTCTTCCGGCAGGATCCCTACCAGGATCACCGCACCCGGAGAAATGCGTCGGGTATGCTGGCCTGGGCGCATGGCGCATGGAACCCCGAGGAAGTGAAGACGGTGGTCAAGATGGTCACCGACGAACTCAATCCCGGCATTGCGGCGGACTTGGAAGTCTTCCCCGGCATCCACATCGGAGACGACGGGGCAAAGTGGATGATGATCCTGTCGGTGGCGGCGCAAGGACCCGATCCCGCTTCGCTGCGCATCGGCAACGGCGAACTCCATATCGAGGGCAAGTCCAGCGTGATTTACGTTCCGGTCGAAGGCCAGAAAAGCCCCGCCGAAGTGGTGGTGAATCCAGACATCGCCAAACGCTGGAAGATGCTCTATTACAAGCGCAACGAAGAGTTGACACCGGGGGAACGCGAGGAGTTCAACTTGCTGATGGAAGCGATTAGCGAACGAACTGGAAAGTCGGTGTTCTGCCCGCGATAATGACCGGCGCAACCTGCATTTGAGCGAAGGTTGCACCGGTGCTGTGGGTCCGCTCCCGAAATTTCCCTGGGCCGTCGCTTTTGTCCGGCGATGCGCCTACTTGGCAATCAGGCTGCGGGCAATCGCGTCCAGCATTCCGTTGAGAAAGTTGATCGACTCCGGCGCCGAGTAGCGCCTCCCAATCTCCAGCGCCTCATTGATGACAATGGGGAACGGCGTGCCCTTGAAGCCGATCATCTCGCCCACGGCCATGCGCAATAAATTCCGATCTACCGCCGGCATCCGCTCCAGCCGCCAGTGCTTCGAATTGGCCACGATCAGATCGTCGATCTGTTCTTGCTTGACCATGGCCACGCGAAACAGGTCTTCGGCGAATTCGCGGACTTCCCGCTCCACTTCGTCGCCGGCCTTCCAAAAGGTAGCACGCACCTGGTCGGACGTCTGCTTGCCGATGTCTGCCTGAAACAGCATCTGCATGGCCAGCTCGCGCGACTTGCGCCGCGTCCCGGCGCTCAAACCGTCCCGCCTTCTACCCCACGGACGAGGACTTGTCCGTGGGAGTCCCGGCCTTGCTCCAGCTTGCGCCGCAGACTCACCATCTCGATGGCCGCCGTGGCGGCCTCAAATCCCTTGTTGCCCGCCTTGATGCCGGCGCGGTTGAGCGCCTGCTCCAGGGTCTCGCAGGTTAGTACGCCAAAGCTATGGGGAATACCGCTCTCCTGTTGCGACTGGCCAATGCCGCGCGACACTTCGTTGTAAATGGCCTCGTAATGGGCGGTTTCTCCGCGCAATAAACAGCCGAGCGTAACAATCGCGTCCACCCGGCCCAGGTTGGCCAGCGTGCGCGCGGCGGCGGGAATCTCCCATGCGCCGGGCACGCGGACCACTTCAATGTCAGACCTCCTGGCGCCGCTGCGCAGCAATGCGTCCAGCGCGCCCTCCAGCAACCGTTCGGTAATCACCGCATTCCAGCGCGCGGCCACAATGGCAAACTTCATGCCCTCGGCGCACAGATCGCCCTCCACTGCCACCGGCCTGCCCTTGATCGGATCGGTCCACGCCCAAAAGCTGAATCCGAATCCCGGCTCCGGCTCGACGGTAAAGATGCGCGACTTCCAATGCGTCTCGGTTACCGGCGAGAGCCGCGCAACGGCATCGTCGCCGCCCTGCGCGCGCAGCCAAGCCTCGGCGGCCTGATACACAGCGTCCAGCGCGGTCACTTCCACCAGCACATCGGCGGTAGAAGGAAACTGGCCATCCACAAATTCCAGGTTGCCCAGCGGCGCCAAAAACGAAACGCCGCGGCTGGCCGGCGGGGTTTCCAACAACAGGTCCCCATCGTTGGGGTGACCTGATTCCTGCCATCCCTTGCCGGAAGCAAAGCCCAATGCAGTAAAGAAGCTTGCCAGCCGGTCGGAGACCGCTGCGTTGCCGGCAGGACGAAGAAAGGAAATCCCCTTGATCATCTCTTGATTCTATCGTGCTGCGGGCAGGGGCCGGGGTGCGCCGCTTTTTTCGCGGAATCCCGATGAGATGGAACGCATGGAATCCGTGTCGGTAGCAACAGAAAGGCCGGCGCATGGCCGGCCTTTCTGTTGGTTCGTTGCTGCGTTGAGGCTTACGTGGTCGAACGAGGCTTGACGGCAATAACCGTAGCCGCCACCGGGTTCGACGACGGAGCGGTAAGCGTGCAACCCGAATCCGTTCCCGGCGTACAGGCCGGCAGGTTCGGACTGATCTGCTGGTAATCCGCTTTCGCCGGGTTGCTGGTGATAAGCGGCACGTTGATGTAGTGAATCATGTTGTCGCCCGCCGTGGAAACGAAAAAGGTCGAGTCGTCGGGGCTGAAGGCGCCTGCCAGCGGAGCGGTAACGGTTGTGCTGGGAGCAGTGCCGTTCATCAGCGTCAGGTAGTTCACCGTACCCGCCGCGCTGCCAGCTGCCGGCACATAGTAGGGCAGCAGGGCGCCCGGCGTAGCTCCGTCGTAGGTGACAAAGGCCAGGTTGGATGCCGGCGAAGTCACCACCTGGTTGACCGCGGTTGCGTTCACCTTGCTCAGCGGCGCTTGATTGACGTTGACCGTGTGAGCAATGGTGAGCGGCTGCAAAGTGAGGGGGCTGCCGCTCGCCGGCGGGCATTGCCCGTTCGGAATCGTCACGCCAATGTCGGAGAACATCAATCCGCCGCCGATCATCGCTGCACCCAGAATGTGCTGCCCGTCGGTCGTAGCCGCCAGTACATCGGTCCTGACAGGCACCGTGTCCCCCTGCGGATAGTAGCTGGAGATCGTACTCGCGGTGGGCGTAACCGTTCCAATCGGGCACCAGGTATGAGCCACGGTTGTGGTCCCGCTGAGGTAGGCGCCCACGCCGGGAACAGTGACCGCCACATTCGACGCCGCACCGGTTGCGCTCAAGTCGTTTTCGGTCCAGCCACTCTCCTGGTTGTAGACGAAAAGCGTTGGCTTGCCCGACGTCGTGTCGGTTCCGGTGATGTACAGCGTCTTCGCATCGGGAGTCCAGGCGGCGGCATCGCCCAGGCCGCCATAAGTCGTCGTCGAGCTCCCCGAGGTGGAGTAAATGTAGAAAACCTGCCGTATCCTGTCGTTGATGAGCACCGTCGAGTTGTCGGGTGAAACGGCCAGCACTACACCCGGAACCGTCGTGTCCGTAGGCTTGCTGAGGGTGCTGGTGCTGGGCGAGGCGCTGGAAATCATCAAACCGTAGGATGAGCGGAAGTAGAGATTGTTCTCCAGCCTATCCATCACC
>JAATFE010000479.1 GCA_015655365.1 Terriglobales bacterium | reverse complement strand
GCCAATTATCTGCTGATCAAAATCGATGAAAGCCGCAATGGTCCGGAGTTTTGGCGGCGGCTCATTGTCGAGCATGGCGTCGTGCTTCGCTCCTGTGCAAACTTTGAGGGTCTGGATGAACAGTACTTCCGCATCGGCGTGCGCACGCGGTCGCAAAATGAATTTTTGGTAAGGGCCTTGAGGCAAGTTCTGCTTATCGCGCCGCGAAGCTGAATTCGGATTGCAAAGAGCAAATCCAGGAGCAAATCGAAATGCGTTGGCAAGGTCGTCTTTTTGCAATCTATTGGATGCTCTGTTGGGCCGTCGTCATGGTTGCGCAGAGTTCCACATCGTCCTTGCGCGGAGATGTAGCCGACTCTTCCGGCGCGGCCGTTGCGGGTGCCCTGGTGGCTTTGCAAAACCCGGCAACAGGGTTCTCGACTTCACGCGCCACGGATTCCACGGGTGCATATCGCTTTCTCGGAGTCCCCGCCGGAACCTACACCGTCTCCGTGACGGCCAAGGGATTCGCCGCGCAGTTCACCGTTGTCGAATTGCTGGTCAATCAGCCGGCCACGCAGACCTTCTCGCTCTCCGTCGAGGCGCTCGAAACCGTGGTCCAGGTGAGTAGCGAGAGGCAGGGATTGAATCGTGTGGACGCCAGCATGGGGGACGCGGTGAATGCCGCAACGATTCAGTCTTTGCCCATGGAAGGGCGTAACGTCCCCGGCCTGTTGAGCCTGCAACCGGGAGTGCTGTATCTCGGCGAAGCAAACGACCAGAGTCACGACAGCCGCAGCGGAGCTTCCAATGGCAGCCGCTCGGACCAGGGCAACATCACGCTGGATGGAGTGGACAACAACGATCAGGCGCGCGGATATGCCTTCACCGGAGTGCTTCGCTCGACTCTCGATTCCGTGCAGGAATTTCGCGTGACGACGGAGGCCTTTGGCGCAGAGAACGGGCGTTCTTCGGGAGCGCAAGTCAGCCTGGTGACCAGGAGCGGAACCAACCAGTTTCACGGCAGCCTCTACGAGTACAACCGGAGTTCGCTGGGCGAGGCCAACGACTGGTTCAACAAACAGGCCGAGTTATCGAATGGGCTGCCGAATGTGCCGGGTAAGCTCATTCGCAACACCTTCGGAGCGTCGCTGGGCGGTCCCGTCAGGAAGGACAGGGCCTTCCTCTTTGTGAATTACGAAGGGCAGCGAACCGCGGAAAATCGGCAGCAGACCATGACCGTTCCCACGCCCTCGATGCGCGCCGGGAATATCCAGTATCTGAGTTCCATTCAGACTGGTCCAATCCTCCTCGACCCCGCGCAGATTGCGGCCATGGACCCTGTTTGTTCGGCCCAATGCAATCGGCCCTGGGGGCCAGGCGTGGATCCAAACGTGCTGGCGGTGCTGAACCTTTATCCTGCGCCGAACGGTTTGTCTGCCGGCGACGGTCTCAATACGGCTTCCTTTACCTGGTCGGCGCCGAATCCGGCGTTGCTCAACACGTATATTGCCCGTTTCGATTTCATGCCGTCGCATCGCAACTGGTTCTTCGTCAGGGGTAATTTGCAGAACGACAAAAGCTCTGCCGCGCCACAGTTCCCAGGGCAGCCTGCCAGCGCGACCAATACGGATAACAGCAAGGGAATTGTGGCGGGAGATACATGGGACGTCTCTTCCAATCTCACAAACAATCTGCATTACGGGTTCATCCGCCAGGGTTACGCCAGCCGTGGCATCGGCCAAGGCTCGTACGCGAACTTCTACAACATCAGTCCACTCTATGCCGAGGCCAGAACCACACTCGTTGACATACCGGTTCATAACATCGTCGACGACGTGACCCTGACGCGCGGAGCGCATACGATCCAGCTCGGCGCCAACTACAGGCTGATTCTCGATCACCGCCGCTCCGATGCTTTCTCCTACAGTTACGGTTACACCAACGCCTATGCGCTGGCTCAGGCCGGCATTGCCAATACCGGGCAGAGTTTCGATCCGGCGTCATTCGGATACCCCGCGGTCGCCGGCAGTTTCGCAGACTCCTACAACTTTGCGATGGGCAATCTTGCCGGCCTGCTGGATTTGGTGACAACGCAATCCAATTACCAGATCGCACCCGGCGGGAGCGCAGCGAGCCTGATGCCTGCCGGCGCAATTCTCGATCGCGAATTCAAGAACAACGAGTTCGAATATTATCTCCAGGATTCGTGGCGCATTCAGCGGCGTCTCACGCTGACCTTCGGAGTGCGCCACACGCTGCTCGAAACGCCCTTCGAAATTCACGGGCAGCAGGCGCAGCCGACAGTCAATATCGATCAGTGGTTCCGGACTCGCGCACAGCAGGCGGCGCTGGGCAACAGTGTCCAGCCAGATCTCTCCTTTGCGCCATCGGGACAGGCGAGGGGATTGAAG
>JAATFE010000468.1 GCA_015655365.1 Terriglobales bacterium | reverse complement strand
TCCAACTCCTCGACGGGCCGGGCCTTGGTGAAGAGGCTGACCACAAAGATGATGATGGCGCTGGTGAGAAAGGCCCACAGAGCGCGGTAGAGGTTCTCGGCCATCGGCTTGGCGTCGGGCGAAAGCGCGACCGAAGCCAGTTCGGCGGGATTGAACTTGACCCACACAAACAGGCTGACCGAGGTCACGATGCCGCCGAGCAAGCCGAAGAAGCCGCCGGCCGCGGTGGCCCGCTTCCAGAACATTCCCATCAGGATTGCGCCTAACAACGGTGCGATAAAGAAGCTGAACAACGCCTGCACGTAGTCCATGATGCCGTGCGCGTGCATCACCAGGTATGCCGCACCAATGGACACCGCAACGCCCACCACAATCGACATTCGGCCCACCGCCACATAGTGGCTGTCCGAGCCTTTCTTGTTGATGAGGGGCTTGTAGATGTCGTAGGTCCAGACCGTAGAAAAGGCGCTCACGTTGCCCGCCATGCCGCTCATGAAGCCGGCAATCAGGGCGGTGATGCCCAGGCCAAGCAGGCCAGGTCCGCAGTAGCGCACCATCATCAACGGCAGCGCTTCGTTGTAGCTGTGCAGCCCGTAGTTCTCGTTCCCTGCCAACACCTTCTGCTGGTAATCGGCAGTCAGCTTGGTATCCGGCTTGGCCATGGCCGCAGAGCAGGCGCTCTGTTCGGCAGCGGTGCCGATCGAGGCGCAGGACTTGACCACGTCCTCGCCAACCAGTTGGCGGCGGCTGCCGTCGGGATTCTGCAACAGCACCAGGCCGAGCAGGCCGGGCAGGATGACGATGAACGGAACCGCCATCTTGAAGAAGGAGCCGATGATGGGAGCCATGCGCGCAGCGCGCAGGTTATGCGCAGCCAAGACGCGCTGCACCACCAGGAAGTCGGTGGTCCAGTAGCCGAAGCTGATCACGAAGCCCAGGCCCAGAACGATACCCGTCCAGTGGACGCCCATGGGATTCGAGGCGAAGTGGCCCGTGTCGCGCCACAGGTGGAAGTAGGTATCGGAATGCATGTTGGCGATAATCCGGGTCTTCAAGCCGTTCACGCCGCCGGCCTGAATCATGCCCAGGATCGGCACCAGAAGCGCGCCGCCCCAGATGAGCACGAACTGGAGCACTTCGTTAAAGATGGCCGAGCGCAGGCCGCCGAGGCCCACATAGAGCGCCACCGCAACCGAGGAGACCAGGATGCTGAAGGTGATGTCCCAACCTAGCACGACCTTCATGACCACAGCCATGGCAAACATGTTGACGCCGCTCATCAGGACCATCTCCGCAGCAAAAGAGACGGCGGCCAGGATGCGGGCGGGCTCGCCGAAGCGCAGCTTCAAGTAGCCGGGGACCGAGTGGGTTTTCGACACGTAGTAGAACGGCATCATCACCAGGCCCAGGAAGAGCATGGCGGGAATGGCGCCGACCCAATACCAGTGGGTGGCGAGAATGCCGTACTGATAAGCCGAACCGGCCCAGCCCATCAGTTCGAGCGAGCCCATGTTGGCGGAAACGAAACTCAGGCCGGCGATCCAGGCGGTCATTTCGCGGCCGGCCATGAAGAACTCTTCGCTGGTGTTGGACTTGCCCTTGAGGTAGATGCCAATCCAAAGCACCATGGCGAAGTAGATGGCGATTACGGCAATATCGAGGGGCTTCAGATGCGCCAGGGGCGCAACACTGAAAGCCAGTAAGGCCGGTAGTGGAGCAGAAAAACCGGCGGCGATGGAGGCTGGGACCAATCCGAACATTGCGTCACCTGAGAAGGGTGAATTCGCTTGCGAGATCTGCAAGCGTTCGTCCCCTAGTAAATGGGTTTACTCCAACACTTGTCAAGCGGCAAAGGGCTGCGCCGCGAAAGATTATCGAGGCGCAAGCCGAAGTCGGCGGGCCGAAGGGGTGGGCGAAGCCAGGCGATGGAGCGCCACGGTAAGCGTTTACCGACGCAAGTGTAGCATAACGCTTCCGTCCTGCAATAGAGAGGAATCTCTAAGAATCCGTCTAAAGACTATGGAATGGGGATCAAAAAGGCAACAGGAAGACGATCCTACAAGGGCTAAAGCCATTCGTTTTTGGTGCGTTTTTTCGGCACGACTGAAGTCGTACCTTGTTGCAAAACAGCTTCGTTACACAGTTTTCAGACAGATTCCAAAGCTGCATTCTGCTTTCTTATAGACAGTTTGACTTGCAAGTTTAGCTGTTGATCATATAGGATGAAAACACCATGACGCAAAAGAACATCGACATTGCCGTAACCGAGTTTGCCCAGTCGATTGGGCTGCTCGTGCGCCGCGCGCGTGCGGCTGCTCCGACCCAGGAACTCTCGTGGACGGAAATGGGCGTTCTGAAGCGGCTGGCCAAAGAGGGGCCGGCAACCACCGCCACCCTGGCGCGCACGCAAGGCATGAGACCGCAGTCGATGCGGACCATCGTCGCGGCGCTTGAGAAAATCGGCATGATCGAACGCAAGCCGCATCCAACCGACGGCCGGCAAGTAAATCTGTCACTCACGGCCAAGGGAGCCGACGTTCAGAAAAGCGCTCATGCGGCGAGGCAGACGTGGATCGTGCAGGCCATCGCCAGACTCGACAAACACGAGCAAGAGACGCTGTTCGCCGCGGGCGAGATTATCAAACGTTTTGTCGAAACG
>JAATFE010000248.1 GCA_015655365.1 Terriglobales bacterium | reverse complement strand
TCTCGTCCGCGGGCCTTCCCGGTGCGACCCCATACTGCTGCGTCTCAAAAAGCTTGACAATTTCCGGACGCCGCTTCTCGGTCCACGTCTTCGCATCGCGCACCGGGCTTCCGTTGTTGAGCTTAAGCGGGTCGGGCAGCGAGTAGCTTCCGACCTTCGACTCGTCGTAGTTTACTGGAATTCCTGCGATGACGTCGGGCGCGGGCTTTGCCGGCGGCGCTGGCGCTTGCGCAGATGCAATCAAACTCGCTCCCGCAATCAGCGAAGCGGAAAGAGACGCAATGAGGCGTACGTACGATGTGTTCTTAGAGGACATGGCGGCATGCTCCTGAAGGGCGGAAAGCTGAACCCACCTCGATAAGAGACGGATTGCTAGGTAAACCCTAGATTCGCGCCGTAAACGTTGTCAAGGCAACCCGCCAGACTGCTCTTCACAGCGGCTTGTGCTTCCTCCTAGTTCCTTAATTGTTCCTTAATTCCAGCAATAATCAGGCTTGCAGCGAATCCAACCCGGCTGCAACGCTGACGCTCTTCCACAGCTTGATGTCCCGCATCGGCGGCTTGCCGAAGAACCGGCTGTACTCCCGGCTGAACTGGCTGGGGCTTTCATAGCCGACCTCGAAGGCCGCACTGGCTGCGTCCAGGCCATCCATCAACATGCGCACCCGCGCCGTGTGCAGACGAAGCTGCTTCTGATATTGCAGCGGACTCATCGCGGTCAGAGACCGGAAATGATGGTGCAGGGTGGAGACGCCCATCTGCGCCACCGCCGCGAGTTCCTCGACGTGCAAGGGCTTGGCGTAGTTTTCCCTCAGCCATGCAACGGCTTTGGCTGTTCTGTTGCTCTGCTCGCCCAGGGTGGCAATGGCGCGGAGATGCATGCCCTGCGGTCCGCGCAGCAGGCGGTAGATGACTTCCCTTTGAATCAGATTACTGAGAAATGGACTATCCTGGGGAGCGTCAAGAAGATCGAGCAATCGGGAACAGGCATCCAGCAGTTCGACCGAGGTCTCTCCCACAGCCATGCCGCGTGCGTCTGCAACGGCTTCAGGTTCATGAAACTCCTCTTGGCTGAGGATCTCCCGGACCGTAGACATTTCGATCTTGAGCAGCAGGCCCAGAATCGGTTCCTCCGGCGATGCTTTTGTCACTTGGCTGACCACCGGCAGATCGATCGAAGTAAGCAAAAAGTTGGACGGGTCGCACACCAGCGTTGTTCCGCCCATATTGATGCGCTTTTCTCCCTGAACAAAGACAATCAGCTCGGGTTCATAGGCAGCGGAAGTGCAGTCCGTTGGCACGCTTCCGCGGTAAAGGCTCAAACCCGCAACTTCGGTTGCCTTTTTGCCATCCAATGGCATGTGTGCGGCGATTTTGCGGGCCAGACTCGTCCGCATCTCAACCGCCTGTGATCGGGTTTCTCCGTTTTTTTGTTCCAATTTTACCATGGGAACTCCGCATTACTCTCTTACTCCTCAGCCTACCGCCGAATCATTTGCTGCGTGCATAAAAAACTGCGCATCAAGAGAATTAGGCAATAAACAGGAAGGATTGTGATACCGCGCAAAGAACACCCCCGCCTATTCTTTGGACTGAGAGGCGGTGTTGGGCACGGCCTCTTCGAGTTCCGACAGAATGACTCAAGTGAAAGCTTCGCCGAAAACGCGGATCTGCTCCGGCAAACCTGAAAGCGCAACGGAGCCAACCCGTCTCCCCGCCCCAAAAACTTCGCGTACCTAGCGTCTCAACCACCGGCCGACAAGGCCAAGAGGTGATTCGATGTACAAAGCCAAAGCTTACTCCGCCACCAGCGCCGCATCGCGGCTTACTTCCACCACCATCGTGCGCCGCGATCCGACCGAAACCGACGTGCAGATCGAAATCCTCTTCTGCGGCGTCTGCCACTCCGATCTTCATCAGGCACGCAACGAGTGGAGCGGCTTTATGCCCACCGTCTACCCCTGCGTCCCCGGCCATGAAATCGTTGGCCGCGTCACCAAGGTCGGCTCCGCAGTCTCCAAATTCAAACTCGGCGACCTTGCCGCGGTCGGCTGCATGGTCGACTCCGACGGCACCTGCCCCGCGTGCAAGGCTGGACTTGAACAGTTCTGCCAGAATGGAACCTTTACCTACAACCTGCCCGACAAGCACCTGGGCGGAGTCACCTACGGCGGCTACTCCGACAGCATTGTCGTCGACCAGAGATTTGTCCTTCATGTGCCCACGAATCTCGACCTTGCCGGGGCTGCCCCCCTGCTTTGCGCCGGCATCACCACCTATTCGCCCATGCGCCACTGGGGCGTCACCAAGGGCAAAAAAGTTGGAGTAGTGGGTCTTGGCGGACTGGGCCACATGGGCGTGAAGTTTGCTCATGCGTTCGGCGCGCACACAGTTGTTTTCACAACCTCACCCAGCAAGAAGGACGATGCCCTGCGCCTCGGCGCGGATGAAGTCGTCCTCTCCCGCGATGCCAACGAGATGCAGAAGCATGCAGGCAGCTTCGACTTCATCCTCGACGCCGTCGCTGCCGATCACGACATCAACGCCTACATCAACATGCTGCACATCGACGGCAACATCACGCTGGTTGGCGCGCCAGAAAACCCTCTGCCCGTCGCGGCCTTCAACCTGATCATGGGTCGCCGCAGCCTCTCCGGATCGCCCATTGGCGGCATCGCCGAGACCCAAGAAATGCTCGACTTCTGCGGTCAGCACAACATCACCGCCGATGTCGAGGTCATTCCCATCCAGAAGATCAACGAAGCCTACGAGAGAATGGTGAAGTCCGATGTAAAGTATCGTTTCTCCATCGACATGGCCTCTCTCAAAGCCGAGTAACCAGCGAACGATGCTCACTGGATTCGATACCTTGCGGTTCGTTCCAAAACGGTTCTGAGCAAGCAACAGGAGTTGCAATGCAAAAACGTAAGTTGGGAAAAAGCAATCTGGAAGTCTCGGCGCTCGGCCTCGGCTGCATGGGCATGAGCTTCTCTTATGGTGCGCCCAAGGACAAGCAGGAGATGGTCGCACTTCTCCGTGCGGCCGTCGAGCGGGGCATCACATTCTTCGACACGGCCGAAGTCTACGGCCCGTTCACAAACGAGGAATTGCTCGGCGAGGCCCTCTCGCCTTTCCGCGGGAAGGTGGTCATCGCCACCAAGTTCGGCTTCAGTCTCAACCCCGATGGAAGTCCGGGCTGGCAGGGGCTCAACAGCCGGCCCGAACGCATCAAGCAGGTTGCGGAGGATTCGCTCAAGCGCCTGAAGATCGACGCCATCGACCTCTTCTATCAGCACCGCGTCGATCTCGATGTGCCCATTGAGGACGTAGCGGGAGCGGTGAAGGACCTGATTCAAGCGGGCAAGGTGAAGCACTTCGGCCTCTCCGAAGCAGCCGCGAAGACCATCCGCCGCGCCTACGCGGTGCAGCCGGTGACCGCGGTCCAGAGCGAGTATTCGCTGTGGACCCGCGGCCCCGAGGCCGAAGTCCTGCCGACCCTCGAAGAACTCGGGATCGGCTTCGTTCCCTACAGCCCTCTGGGCAAGGGCTTCTTGACGGGAAAGATGGATGCAAGCACCACATTCGCCAGCAACGACTTCCGCAGCACACTGCCGCGCTTCACTCCCGAAGCGCTGAAGGCGAATCAGGCCCTCGTCGACCTGCTCTCGCGAATCGCCGCGGAGAAGAAGGCCGCTCCTGCCCAGATCGCGCTTGCCTGGCTGCTGGCCCAGAAGCCATGGATTGTCCCCATCCCAGGCACCACAAAGCTGCATCGCCTGGAAGAGAACATCGGAGCCACGGAGATCGAACTCTCGACCGAGGACCTGCACGAAATCCAAAGTGCTGCTGCCGAGATCAAGGTGGAAGGCGCGCGCTATCCGGAGGCCATTGAGAAGTTGACCGGCCGCTGAGCGAACTATACTTCTTAGGAAGCCGTCCCTTATTGAAAGGAGACAAGCAAGGCATGGAAAACCAAATGTTGCGTCGCACTTTTTTGAAAAATGGTGCGATTGCTCTGGGTGGCGTTGCCGTATGCGACTTGAGCAGCATCGCCAACGCCACACCCGCACAACCTAAATCCCAAGTATTTTTTACAAGGGATATCAGCGTTAGCGGACTGCTGAAAATCTACTCCAAAATCAATGGAGGAATGACTGGCAAAGTAGGCATCAAGCTCCACACCGGCGAACCGCATGGGCCGAATCTGTTGCCCATCGAGCTTATTCGAGGCTTGCAGCCTCACGTTCCAAACAGCACCATTGTGGAATGCAACGTCCTCTATCCAAGTCCCAGGCAAGTCACCGCGACTCATCGCGAGACGTTGAAGACAAACGGATTCGATTTTTGTCCCGTCGACATCATGGACGCCGACGGCGATGCAATGCTTCAAATTCCGGGGATGCATGAGTTTCTCGATCCGGCCTCATCTTCCGAGCCTGCCCGCTACACTCCGGGAAGGCATCTCACCGAGGTTGCCGTAGGCAAGAATCTTTTGAACTACGATTCTCTCTTCGTCTACACCCACTTCAAGGGCCACACAATGGGCGGCTTCGGCGGTTCGCTCAAGAACATCGCCATCGGTTGCTCGTCGGGAAAAGTGGGCAAGCTCCAGATTCACGATGAAGGCTGGCCGAAAGGGCCGCTGTTCCTCGAACGCATGGTCGAAGCGGGAAAAGGAATCAGCACGCATTTCGGCTCGCACATCACGTACCTCAACGTTCTGAAAAACATCTCCGTGGACTGCGACTGCGATGTGCATGGCGTGAAACCCACCTGCAACGACATCGGCATCCTCGGCTCACGGGACATTTTGGCTGTCGACAAGGCTTCCATCGACTTGCTTTACGCGCAGCCTGAACAGCAGCGGCACGATATGGTGGAGCGCATCGAAACACGAAGCGGACTGCACCAGCTTGAATACATGAAAGCGTTGCACATGGGCAACGATCGGTACGAACTGATTACGGTCTGAAACAAAATGACACCCGGTGTGGTCGGAGAACCGCCATGCCGGGTGCCAGCAAGCAAACCAACCTTCAATCGGAAGCCCCAAAATCCTGGGCTGCGTAAACACCGGCCAGATTCCAGTCCATCGTTCCACAGTACCGAACAAATGAACCGCCTCCATTTGTATTCATTGGCAGAGTCGGAGGAAGCCGTATGAGCAAACGCGTTTTGATCCTCTCATCGAGTCCCAGAAAGCATGGCAATTCGAGCGCCTTGTGCGACCGCTTCATGGAGGGCGCAGTCGAAGCCAACCATCAAGTTGAAAAAGTGGTGTTGGCGGAAAAGACAATCAACCACTGCACAGGATGCTATGCCTGCAGGCGGAGTGGGCGATGCGCACAGCATGACGATATGGCGCCCATTCTCGACAGCATGGTGGCAGCCGACGTGATCGTCATGGCAACGCCTGTCTACTTCTACACCATGTGCGCCCAAATGAAGACCGTGATTGA
>JAATFE010000027.1 GCA_015655365.1 Terriglobales bacterium | reverse complement strand
GAGGCCAACAAACGGCTTCCAGAGATCGCCAGATTAACCAATAAACTCGCCTATGGATGCGATTTTGCTCCAGATTTAGCTGGAAGACAATTCAATCCCCTATCGCACCGCAATATGGCGCGCTGTGCAGAGGCTCCTTAGGAACACTCCAACAACAAAAGCCATTCCAGCCGCGCCCCACGCCGACAAGCTAACTTGCTAACTCCGCCAACTCCGCTCCCCCCTAGCTCCGCTCGGCAGCCTTCCGCAGCCGATCCCGCATGGCTGCCCCAATCCCCCCGGCAGCCGGCAGCGGACACAGAATCACGGTGCAGCCCATCGCATCCAGCGCCCTCAGTCCGGAATACAGCTCCCGCGCCATCGTTTTGGGAGCCGCCCACTGTCCCCAGGCAAAAAAGGCAGCAGCCTTCACTGGCGCCGTTACCTCGTCCGGCAACATCAACCCCACCCGTTCCCCTGGCCAGCGCTGCGCCTCCTCGGCCAGCCGCGCTCCCAGTTCCTCCAGCGGCGCGTCCACCAGCACCAGCCGGGCCTTGGGCGCATAATGCCGCAGCCCCACTCCGGGCGAAGGCATCGCCTCCCGCGGCGTCTCTTGCAGCTTCTCGCTGCTTTGGTAAACCTCCACCGCTCCCGCCGTGTCTCGAATCTGGACAGCCGTCACCGCTCCCGGCCGGTAAATCACCATCGGGCTCTGGCAAGGGTCCAGCACCGTGGATTCCACGCCATGCTCGGTCGGTCCCGCATCCAAAACGGCGTCGATGCGCCCGTCCAAGTCCTCCAGCACATGCGCGGCAGTCGTCGGGCTGGTCCGCCCAAAGGTATTGGCGCTGGGCGCTGCCACCGGAACCCCGGCCCGCCAGATCAGTTCCAGCGCCACAGGATGTGCCGGCATCCGCACCCCCATCAGCAACCGTCCCGCCGTCACCGCATCCGGAATCGCCTTGCTCCGCGGCAGCAGCAGGGTCAGCGGCCCCGGCCAAAACGCCGCCATCAGCTTCCGCGCCGCCTCGGGAATCTCCGTCACAAGCCCTTCCAGCATGGCCTCGTCGGCAATATGTACAATCACCGGGTCCCATGCCGGCCGCTGCTTGGCGGCAAAAATGCTCGCCACCGCCGTCGCATCCAGAGCGTTCGCCCCCAGGCCGTACACGGTCTCGGTGGGCAGAGCCACCAGTCCTCCGGCACGCAAAATCTCCGCTCCGCGCTCAATCGCTTTCCGAGCCTCGGCCGTTTCCAAATGGGCGGGATCCACCGCCAGTCGTAGCGTCTTCACCCCTCCATTGTCGCCCTTCCTGTGCCCCACCCGCCACCTGCCGTATACTCACTCCTTATGGTGGCTGTAGAAACCGAAATCAAGCTCCAGGTCGACGACGTGGCCGGCTTCACCAGCCGCCTCCAGGCTGCCGGATTCCGCCTCGTCACTCCCCGCTCCTTTGAAAGCAACGTCCTCTACGACACCCCCGACCGCCAAATGCGCGCCCGCACCGAGATTCTGCGCATCCGCAACTATGCCGGCCGCTGCATCGTGACCCACAAGCGCCTCCCCGACTCCGGCGTGGGCGAGGACCGCCACAAGCACCGCATCGAGACCGAAACCGAGGTTTCCGACGGCGACGCCCTGGCCGCGGTCTTTCTCTCTCTCGGCCTGGTCACCGCCTTCCGGTACGAGAAATGGCGCACCGAGTGGACCGACGGCGAAGGCCACTGCGTTGTCGACGAAACCCCCATCGGCAACTACTCCGAACTCGAAGGCTCCGCCGAGTGGATCGACCGCGCCGCTGCCCTCCTCGACATCGTTCCGGCCCAGTACATCACCCTGAGCTACGGCCGCCTCTTCGACCTCTGGCGTCAGCAGCACAACTCTACCGCCGAAGACCTGACCTTCGCCGCCGTTGCAAAAGAGCAGCCAACCCGCTAACCGGCTATCCCGCGAAGCGGGGCTGACTCGCTGATTGCTGAAGAGATCGGCAGCGGATTCAGGCACGAACGCCTCCGTGCCTGAATCCGCACAAAAGCCTCGTCCTCCCATCCTTTCTGTCATTCTGAGCAGAGCGCAGCGCAGTCGGCGTGATCGTCGATTTCACCATTCCGCAAGAGCGGAATCGCGGGGTCGCAGAATCCATGGGCTTATGAGCACGGGCGGAAACCTGCCCACTCTCCTCGTTGCACCGGCCCGCTTTTGCCGACTTCTCTCGCGCCGCGCTTCCTCCGATTTGATCGAGAATTCACAATTTGCTCCTGGACGCCCATCGCCCTGAAACCGATAGAACTCATATGAAGTTCACGGTTCCAGGAGGACTAATGTACAGGGACTCTATTAAAAAATATCCATTCGGAGTGAGCCGCGCAGCCTTATTGATCTTGCAGGCAACAGCGCTGGCTCTGGTCGTATCCTTGGCGATACCCGCCAGGGCAGAAGACGACCGGGCCGTCAAAACAAAGGTTGCGGTCATCTACCCGGAAGTCGCGAAACGCATGAGAATCCAGGGCGTTGTCTACGTCGAGGCCACGGTCGACGCCGGCGGCAAAGTGAGCGCGGCAAAGGCGGTCGGCGGCAACATCATTCTGGCGCCCGCGGCTGAGGACTCCGTGCGCAAATGGACATTCGAGCCCGGCGCCGGCGTTTCCAAGGTAAAGGTCGACGTCAGCTTCATGATGTCTCACTGATTCTCAAACGCACGCGGTCCCGGCTCGGGTCCGAATGTGGCGCGTCAACGCTGCCGTGACTCCGTGTTTTATCGCAACAAGCGGCTCAGCCGCGCGGGCAGGCCCCTTCGGCTGCAATTTGACTCTTTGCGCCCACTGCCTCCCCCCTTCACCCCCGTTTCCTGCGCTCTTTCCTGTTTAATGAGAAATTTCTAAAAAATCATTGAACGCCAGACTCCCAGACGCCGATAAGCGAGACGAGAAGTTCCAGAGGTCTAGGAGGGCCAATGCACAGAAATTTAGTCGAAAAGAGTTCCTTCGGAGTCAAGCAGGTGGCAGTAAAGCTGATGCAGGCAGCGGCGTTGGCGCTGATCGTGATAATGGTAATGCCCGCCCACGCTGCGGATGATCGCGCTGTTAAGTCGCGCGTTGCGCCCATCTATCCGGATATCGCCCGGCGCATGAAGATCAGCGGCGCAGTCAAAATCGAGGCCACTGTGGACGCCGAGGGCAAGGTCAGCGATGCAAAGACCGTCTCTGGCAACCGCATCCTGGCTCCCGCCGCCGAAGACGCTGTGCGCAAGTGGAAGTTTGCGCCGGGCACAGGCACGGCAAAGGTCAGTGTGGAAGTCGATTTCGCCGGCGTTCAGTAACAGTCGGGTATTCCAATAACGCAGGAAGGGCGAGGGAAATTCCCTCGCCCTTCCTGCGTTAGAGCATTTTTCTAGTTAGCCTCTGAGGAACGTTTTTTCCTCTACACCATCAGGAGAAATGCACTAGGTCTTTGACTGCATGAATTCATACCAGCACGGGGTGCCCCAGGCCCCGATTTTGGGACCTGGAAAGCACGAACCCAAGGTACAGAATCATCCGGTCAAAGACCTGGCCTGGTTCGAAGCGCCTACTTTTCGACCCCGTGGCACTTTTTGTACTTCTTCCCGCTGCCGCAGGGGCAAGGATCGTTGCGCCCTACCTTTTCCCCGGTCCGCCGCTGCACCGGCTGGCTGCCATTGCCGTCGCCTGAGCCCGCCATACTCGCCGCTTCCAAGTCCCGCTGCTTCTTGCGGTGGAACTCCTTCTCCAGCGCATCGATGGTCGTCGAAGCCTGCCGGGTGGCAATCGAAATCTCCCTTGGCTCTGCCTCCGGCGTTTGCGGATGCGCGGCGCTGTCCACCGGCGGCGCTTTGGGAACTTCCCTGCGCACTTCCGGCGCGGCATTCACCGGCTGCCCGTCCGGTCCCAGAATCTGCATCCGGAACAGGAACCGGACCGTGTCCTCCTGGAACTTCAGCATCATCGCTTCGAACATGTCGTAGGATTCGCGCTTGTAGGCCACCAGCGGGTCCTGCTGCGCATAGCCGCGCAGCCCGATCCCTTCCTTCAGGTGATCCATCGAGAGCAGGTGGTCCTTCCACAGCCCGTCGATCACGCTCAACATCACCATCCGCTCGTGATAGCGCATGGTTTCGGAGCTGAGAATCTTCTCCTTGGCCGCGTACTCCTGCTTCAACCTCTCGAAGATCGCGTCGCCCAGTTCGTGCCGCGAAAGCTCCAGCGGCTTGATTCCCGCCGCTTCCGGCCGCAGCCCGAAATGGTCTTCGAGCTTCTGGTCCAGGCCCTTGATATTCCACTGGTCCGGGTGCACCTTTTCGCCTGCGAATTCGTCCAGCAGGGTGCTCAAAATCCCGCCGACATAATCCTCCAGGATCAGTTCCCGCTGCTCCACGCCTTCCAGCAGCCGCCGCCGCACGCCATACACGGCCTCGCGCTGCTTGTTCATCACATCGTCGTACTCCAGCAGGTGCTTTCTGGACTCGAAGTTCTGCGCTTCCACGGCCTTCTGCGCCGCCTCGATCCGGTTCGAAATCATCTTCGACTCGATCGGCACGCCCTCTTCCATGCCCAGCCGCTCCAGCAACGTACTTACCCACTGCTTGGCGAAAATGCGCATCAGGTCGTCTTCGAGCGACAGATAGAACCGCGACTCGCCGGGATCGCCCTGGCGCCCTGCGCGGCCTCTCAACTGGTTGTCGATGCGCCGCGACTCGTGCCGTTCCGTGCCCAGAATGAACAGGCCGCCGGATTCGATGACCTTGGCGTGATCCTGTTGCGTGTCCGCGGCGTGGACCTTGAGGGCCTCCGCCCACTCCTCGTTGGCAACTTCGAACTCCTGCCCCTGATAGTAGAAGCGCATGAAGCCCGCCGGCGCCATGGGGTTGATCGCGCCCTCGTTGGCGCTGATGCCGCGCGCCTTCCCCCTCTTCACCAGTTCCTGCCGGGTCATGAACTCCGGGTTGCCGCCCAGCAGAATATCGGTGCCGCGGCCAGCCATGTTGGTGGCGATCGTCACCATCCCCAACCGTCCCGCCTGGGCCACAATCTCTGCCTCGCGCTCGTGGAACTTGGCGTTCAACACCACGTGCCGCACGCCCTTGCGCTGCAAGATCGCCGATAGCCGCTCGCTCTTCTCGATCGACGTAGTGCCCACCAGCACCGGCTGCTGCCGTTCGTGCAAAATGGCAATATCGTCCGCCGCCGCCTTGTACTTTTCCTTCTCCGTCCGGTAAACCACATCCGGATTTTCCAGCCGCAGCATCGGCTTGTTGGTCGGAATGACCACAATCTCCAGCTTGTAGATCTTCTCGAACTCGGCCGCTTCCGTTTCCGCCGTGCCGGTCATGCCGCTCAGCTTCTTATAGAGGCGGAAGTAATTCTGGAAGGTAATCGTCGCCAGCGTCTGGTCTTCCTTGCGGATGCTGACGCCCTCTTTGGCTTCGATCGACTGGTGCAGACCGTCCGACCAGCGCCGGCCCGGCATCAGGCGTCCGGTGAAGGTGTCCACAATGATCACCTCGCCGTCCTTCACCACATAGTCCACGTCCCGCTTGTACAGCGCGTGGGCCTTGATGCCCGTCTCCACGTAGTGCTTCAGTTCCCAGTTCTCGGCATCGGCAATGTTGCCGATCCCCAGCAGCTTTTCGATCGTCTCCCATCCATCGTCGGTCACGCCGATCGTCCGCTGCTTCTCGTCCACAATGTAGTCGCCGGAAAAGTACTTCTGCCCTTCTCCAAGCTGAATCCCAAGCTCCGCCTGCCGCTTGTGGTCGGTCGATTCAACCTCTTCGCCCAGCACCAGATCGGGAATGATCTTCCGCACCCGGGCGTACTTGTCCGTGGTCTGATCCGTCGGGCCGGAAATAATCAACGGCGTCCGCGCCTCGTCGATCAAGATCGAATCCACCTCGTCGACAATCGCGTAATAGTGCCCGCGCTGCACGCAGTCCTTGATATCGAACTTCATGTTGTCGCGCAGGTAGTCGAAGCCGAACTCGTTATTGGTTCCGTAGGTGATGTCAGCCGCGTAAGCGGCTGTCCGCTCACTGTCGTCCAGGTCGTGGACAATCACGCCCACGCTCAGCCCCAGGAATTCGTAGATCTTGCCCATCCACTCGGCGTCGCGCTTGGCCAGGTAGTCGTTCACCGTGACCACGTGCACCCCGTGCCCCGCCAGCGCATTCAAATAGCAGGCCAGCGTCGCTACCAGGGTTTTTCCTTCGCCCGTCTTCATTTCGGCGATCTTGCCCTGGTGCAGCACCATGCCGCCGATCATCTGCACGTCGAAGTGGCGCATTTGCACCGCGCGCCAGCCCGCCTCGCGGACCACCGCAAACGCCTCCGGCAGCAGTTCGTCCAGCGCCGCGTCCTCGGTGGCCTTCACCGCGTCTGGGTCCGTGATCCCTTCCAGCTTCGCGGCAATCCGCGCCCGGAATTCGGTCGTTTTGGCCCGTAACTGGTCGTCCGTGAGCGGTTTGATCCCCGCTTCCAAGTCGTTGATGGTGGCCACCACGGG
>JAATFE010000261.1 GCA_015655365.1 Terriglobales bacterium | reverse complement strand
GGAGTACGAATGAGCGAATTCAAAATGCGCCGTCTCGGCGTGTTGATGGAGCCGGAACCAGGAAACCCTCAGGAGGCCGAAGGTGTTCTGAATCCGGCGGCCGTTCGGGGTCGTGACGGAGAGCTTTATCTCTTTCCGCGCCTAGTCGGGCGCGGAAATTATTCGCGCGTCGGGATTGCGCGCGTGAAGTTCAACGGAGACGGCGATCCGGCCGGTGTCGAGAGGCTGGGCATCGCGCTTGAGCCGGAGACCGATTATGAGACGCGCCCGGATGGCAGCGGCGGATGCGAAGATCCTCGCGTCACGTTCATCGAACCACTGCAGTGGTACCTGATGACCTACACGGCTTGGTCGCCTCGCGGCCCACGGATCGCTCTCGCCGTATCGGAAGATCTCTTTCATTGGAAGCGCCTGGGACTTGCGACTTTCGCAGCGCGTGGCGACGTCGATTTCAGCAACGTGGATGACAAGGATGCGAGCCTCTTCCCCGCCGTGATTCCAGATCCGAACGGCGAACCGGAGTTGGCCATGCTCCACCGCCCGCTCTTTCCAGGCACGCGTCCAGAAGAGACCGCCTGCTCTCCGGCGATGCGCGATGTGGATGTGGACAGGGAAAGCATCTGGATTTCCTACTGCCGCATGACGCTGGACCACCGCCCGTTTCGCACGGGTGCATTTACTTTTCATCATCGGCTCGCGGCTCCGGTTTCCGGTTGGGAGCGGCTGAAGATCGGCGGCGGCACTCCGCCGATCATGACCCGGCACGGCTGGCTGATCGTTTATCACGGAGTCAGCGAATTGGAGAAACCCGCTGCGAGTGGGCGTAAGTTGTGCTACGCGGCAGGGGTGATGGTCTTCTCAAAGGAACATCCACTGGTGGTTCGCTACCGTTCGTCTGACCCAGTGCTGTCGCCGGAACTGCCGCAAGAGTGTGATGGGGCCATCGCCAATGTTGTGTTCCCCACCGGCATTGACAGGCGCGACGACCTCGGCTTGCCGGACCGCTTCGATGTTTATTATGGAATGGCCGACAGCCGGATCGGCGTGGCGCGCCTTGACTTGCCGGACCAATTGCCGCGGGAAGGATCTGCGGATCCGCCGGAAGCAACGGTATAAAGCGCACTCTTCTTGTCCCAGCATTGCAGAGACAAGTTACGAAATGCTGAGATGGGCAAAGACGGGGATCTTGACTCCATTCAAGATTGCCGCAAAGACGAGCGCCGCAGCAAACTCACAGGCAACAGTTGAAAAGGGCAGCGGAGCCATGGCAATTCCCCGAATGGCCAGCGTGGAGATGATCGCGAGGTCGGCAACAGAAGACAGGATGACCCACATGGTTGGCCGCAGTCCCCAAAAATGGCGGCGCTCGCGAATGGCGTACATCATTGCCTGGCTTCCATAGATGATCGCGACGACAGCCAGAGTTTGCACTTCACTCACGCTGAGCCGCAGCTTGAATTGCCCGATGGCGATAATCGCCGTACAAAACGCCAGAAAGAACAGAGCCAGCGTAGCGCTTGCGATCGTGATCCCGCCGATTTTCCACGAGTTCGGCATCGTCGACGGCCGCACCCTGTCGGTGGTCAACGACATTGCCAGGAAATCGCCGGTGATCATCACGATGACCATGAGCATCGGCGTCAATACGGCATGTCCCGTCATCACAAGGCCGATGGTCAACAGAAGCACCTGCGTAAACTTCGCGATGGTGGACCGCAGCGCATAACTCAAGATGCGCTGAAATGTGACTCTGCCTTCCTTCACAGCAGCGACAATGCCGCCAAGGCCGGCTTCGGTCAAGACCACGCCTGCCGCAGATTTCGCCACATCGGTCGCCGTCGATACGGCAATGCCAATTTGCGCCTGACGGAGTGCGGGGGCATCGTTGGCGCCATCGCCGCACATTCCCACCGCGTGTCCGCTTTTCTGGAAAGCCTTGACGAGATCGTATTTTCCTTCCGGAAGGATGCTCGCAAAAACGGCGAAGTCCTTTGGCGTCACGCGACCCGGCAGTGGTCCCGCGGGGCAGATGGGGCCGTCCAATCCAACAGCATGGGCAACAATCGACGCCGTAGAGGGCGCATCTCCGGTGACCATTACGGTGCTTACGCCCAGCGTCCTCAACTCCGAGATGAGAGAAGCTGAATCGTCGCGGGGCGGGTCGCTGAGCGCGATGAGACCCGCAAGCTGCATGGACTCCGGCGGTCCCGCGGCTACTGCCAAAACTCTGTAGCCCTGCTTTTCAAGTTCGTCGGCGATCGCGGAGGCGGCGGGTGACGGCGCTGCAATTCCGACGACTACGGTGAAGGCTCCCTTGACGATGCGCTGTGCGGTGCCGTGGGCATCTGTTGCGGTGGCCTCCGATATCTTGTTTGCGGGATCGAACGGCACAAACGTTGCCAGCTTTGGCAGGTCGGATGCAGGCTTGTGTGCAGCGGCGGAGCGAATGGCTGCGTCGACAGAATCCTGGCCGCCCTCGGAGCTTGCCAAGGCCGCCAATCCGAGGATATGGGCTTCGTCAAAACCCGGCATAGGCCGGACGCTTGCGACGGAAAGCTCATTGTCGGTGAGTGTTCCCGTCTTGTCCGAACACAACACATCGATGGTTGCAGCTTCATCCACTGCGGAGAGCCGCGTCGGAAGCACGCCGCGTTTTGCCAGAGCACGCGCACCAAGCGCAGCCGCAAGCGTGAAGGTTGCCGGCAGCGCCACGGGGATCGCCGCGAGAATCGCCGTAAGCAACAAGGGAATCATCTCACGCCACGGCATTGCATGGGTGTATGCATAAACACCGAGCGTGACGATGACAAACGCGTTGAAGATCGCGAGGTTACGCACGATGCGTAAAACAGCCTTCTGCTGCGAACTGACAACATGCGCAGTTCGAACCAATTCCGCCGTGCGGCCGAATTTTGTATGAGCGCCAGTGGCCGTTACTTGCGCAGTGGCTTCGCCGCGCCGCACCAAGGCACCGGCATAAGTATCCGTCCCGGCGCCAGCTTCTATGGGCAGCGATTCTCCGGTGAGCATCGATTGATCGAGCAGGACAGATCCGTCGATTATGTGTACGTCTGCCGCAACCACACCGCCGAGCGACAGCTTTACCAGATCGCCACGCACCAACTCCTCGGCCAATATGGTTTTCCAAACTCCGTCGCGCTGGACCGAGGCGTTCAACGCAAGTCGCGATTTCAAGGCTTTCAGCGTAGCCTGGGCGCGGCCCTCTTGAAGGTAAGCTAGCGCGGCGTTGAAGATCAGCAGGCTCGCAATGACCGTTGCTTCCAAATACTTGTTTAGCACCAGTTCAAGCACGATGGCGGCTTCGAGCAGCCACGGTACCGGCGCCCAAAACTTGGCCAGCGCATTGCGAAGCGGATGAACAGAAGTGTCCGGCATCGCATTCCGGCCGTCCTGTTCAAGGCGATTCCGCGCCTCAATGCTCGTGAGTCCAGC
>JAATFE010000470.1 GCA_015655365.1 Terriglobales bacterium | reverse complement strand
GCACTATTGTGTAAACTCCTCGGGCTCCGTTCTCGTCCACTCATATGGGGACGATCATTGGAGACTCTATTGGCGGTTCGTCCACAGACTCGTCCGGAAGTTCGTTTTCGCTGCCCCTGCTGCGGGTGCCGCACGCTGAAAGCTCCCGGCGCCTTGGGTTTATGCCCGGTTTGCTGGTGGGAAGACGATGGGCAGGAAGACAGCGACGCCTCCGAGATACGCCTTACCGTCAACGGCCAATTGAGTTTGGATCAAGCCCGCGAGTTCTACGCGCAGTGCGGCGCGGCCCATCCCCGGTTCCTCAAGTACGTTCGCAAGCCCCAGGCCACCGAGCAGTAACGTGCCTTCCGCGGTGCGCTCGACGCCGAAACCGTCCAGGGCGGTTTGACCCTTCCCGAAAACCCTCTTACCATGAGATGAGGTATCTCCCCCAGCCAAGGGGGCTGGTTTTGCCTTGGGCGGCAGTCCAAAACAGCGGTCTGCGGCAGGAGTGGGCAGTTTCCAGTCCGGAATGGCAGTTTGTTCGGCGCGAAGTGCGCCTGGAAGGCAAAACAGTTGAGTTCTACCGACACTCTCGAAAACAACCCCCAACCTGAGATGGCCGAGTCTACGCCCTCCCCCGAGCATGCGCACGAAGGCCACGACCACGAGCATGACGACCACCAGCATGGCCCCACCCTGAACCCGGAGTGCACCCGCGAATTGGTGCTGGATATTCCCGCGGAAGATGTGACCAAGGCCTATGCCAATGTTGTGAAGAACTACCGGAAATACGCCAAGATCCCTGGATTCCGCGCCGGCAAGGTGCCGGAGTCGGTCATCAAGCGGCGTTTTGCGGCAGAGATCAAAAAGGACGTCATCGACGGCCTGCTCCCCGAGCGCTTCAACAAGGCCGTTGCCGAACTGGGCGTGAAGCCCGTCGGACAGCCGCAGGTAACCGAACTGACCGTTGACGACGGCGAACCGCTGCATGTGAAGGCCGTCTTCGAGTTCCTCCCCGATTTTTCCATTGAAGGCTACCAGAGCGTTACCGTGGAGAAGCCCGCGGTGGAAATTACCGAAGAAGAGTTCCAGCAGGAGATGGCGCAGTTGCGCGAGTCGCGCGCCACCGTTGAGCCGGTTGAAGAAGACCGCGCCCTGGTGGACGGCGATTGGGCGCAGATCACCTATAAAGGTCAGATCGACGGCGACACCGAGGCTGCTCCGATTGCCGGCGAAGACACGCTGGTGGAAATTGGCGGCAAGGACACCGTGGAGGCCTTTACCACGGCTCTGCGCGGCGCCAAGCCCGGCCAGGAGTTGAAGGCCGAGGTCATCTACCCTGCCGACTATGCCGAAGCCAAGCTGGCGGGCAAAACGGTGGCCTACGATGTGGAAGTCAAGGCTATCAAGAAGCGGACGTTGCCGGTTCTGGACGACGACTTTGCCAAGGAACTGGGTGCCTGTGAAAGCTTTGCCGAGTTGGAAACCAAGCTCCGCGAGCACATAGCCGACCGCAAGCGCCAGAGCGTGGAAGGCGAGACCAAGGACCGTTTGTTCGCGGCTCTTACCGAGAAGTTCACCTTTGCGGTTCCCGAATCTCTGGTGCAGGAACAGATTGACGCACGGCTGGAACGCGGCCTGCGCGCGCTGGCCGCCCAGGGCATGAACACCGAGCAGATGCGGAAGCTGGATTTTGCCCGCCTGCGCACCGCCCAGCGCGACAGCGCGATTGCCGAAGTAAAAGCATCCATCCTGCTGGACCGCATCTCCAATGAAGAGAAGATCACGGTCACTGACGAAGAACTGGACCGCGAGGTGCAGATTGCGGCTCTCCAATCCAGGGAGCCGGAAGAGGCATTGCGCGCACGGCTAACAGAAGACGGCGGTCTGGCTAGAATCCGGGAACAATTGCGTCGCGAGAAGACCGCGAACCTTTTGTACGAGCGTTTGCCCGCGTAAGACCAATGAAAACACCGCGCGGCCGGGGAAGCTCGACCGCGCGGCAAACAAAAACGGGGAAAGATATACCCTCAACGAAAGAACGGGAAGAAGAACCCAATGGCATTGGTTCCCATGGTGGTTGAACAGACGAGCCGGGGCGAGCGCGCCTACGACATTTACTCCCGTCTGCTTCGCGACAACATCATCTTTCTTGGCACGCCGATTGACGACCAGGTGGCCAACCTCATTGTGGCGCAGATGCTGTTTCTGCAAGGCGAGGATCCGGAAAAGGACGTCTCGCTCTATATCAATTCCCCCGGCGGTTCCATCACCGCGGGCCTGGCCATTTACGACACCATGCAGTTCATCAAGAACAACGTGGTCACCTATTGCATCGGCCAAGCAGCCAGCATGGGCGCGTTCCTGTTGTTGGCCGGCACCAAGGGCAAGCGGTTTGCCCTGCCCAACTCACGCATTCTCATCCATCAGCCTTCCATGGGCGGGCTTAGCGGCCAGGCCACGGACATCGACATTCATGCGCGCGAGATTCTTCGCATTCGCGAAATCACCAACACCCTGATGGCGAAGCACACCGGGCAGTCTCTCGATCAGATCGAGCACGACGTGGAACGAGATTTCATCATGAACGCGCAGCAGGCCAAGGAATACGGCATTGTTGACGAGATCATCGATCGTCCCCGCACGTAACACATCGGCCACAGAGGCCGGCATCGAACAAGCTCGTCAAAGGGAGTAGAAACATGAAAACGCGCACGGGAACCGAAGAAGCACTGCGCTGCTCGTTCTGTCACAAGTCGCAGGACGCCGTGGCCAAGCT
>JAATFE010000099.1 GCA_015655365.1 Terriglobales bacterium | reverse complement strand
CCTGTTTGCCATTCACCAGGCCGTTTACGCTCTCTTCGGCCTCGCGGTCACGGGCTATCTGGCGCCGTGGGTTCCCGCCCGCTTTCCTCAGCTTGGGGATTGGGTGCAAATGGTTCTTTACTGCGCCATCAATTTCACGCCGCTGCTGTTCTGCCGTGCGCTCTTCAAGCCCTATGCTCCGCCGCCATTGATGATGCGCGGACTCAACCTGTTGCTGTGCACTTTCCCAGTTCTGCTTGTGGCCATCTCCCTGGGCTACGGCACCCAGGCCGTAGTCGCCAACGCGATCCTCATCAAGTTCACCTGGCTATATTTTGTCGTCATCGCCTTTACCCTCCGCGTGGAGCGAACACCGAGCCGGCGTCTCCTACAGCTCTTCTTTGTTTCGATCATGGCGATCAATGTAATCTTCTGGCTTGCCGGCAAAAGCAGCCGATTTGCCTCAGTCGTCAGCTTGACCCCAGTCCAGGTCCTGATCCTCGACGGCCTGGTTATTGGCGGGATGTTTGCCATGATTCTGCACACGCGCGCGCGCCAAGTGCTGTTGGACGCGCAACAGTCCGCGCTGGATCTGGTGCTGGTGCAGAAGAAATTCGAGATCGAACAGGAACTCAAGATGCGGGCCGAGGCGCAAGCCCAGACGGACTACCTGACCGGGCAGTTCAACCGCCGCCGCTTCGTTGAACTGGCGGAGCGCGAGTTGTCGCGTTCGATCCGCTTCCAAAGGCCATTCACGCTGCTGATGATCGATGTCGACCACTTCAAAGCGGTGAACGACACCTGGGGACACAGCGTCGGCGATGCCGTGCTGAAGGAAGTGGCGCAACTGATTCACTCCGCGCTGCGCGACGCCGATCTGTTTGGCCGAACCGGCGGGGAGGAGTTCGCCGCCGTAATCATGGAGACGGATGGCGCGGGCGCCATCGAGGTTGCGGAGCGGCTTTGCGCGACCGTGGCGGGCGCGGCGATTGTCCCACCGGAGGCTGGGCGCATCCAGGTCTCCGTCTCGATCGGACTCGCCCAACTGAGAGGCCGAAGCATTGGCTTCAACCACTTGCTGATGGAGGCGGATGCCGCGATGTACGACGCCAAGCAAGCTGGGCGCAACCGGGTCGCGATCTGCACGTAAGGAGCCAGGTCTTTGACCAATTGATTTTGTACCTTGGGTTCGTGCGATTGTCCCGCACCTATTCCCTACTCCCTTTTTCTGTTCCCCGCTACTCCACCACCTGCAAACTGGTTTCCGCCGTTGCCAGCGAGCTGCCGCCGACCCAAATTTTGTAGGTCGTGGGCTCCACGGTGCGCTGGATCTGGGCGTTATAGAAGTTCAGCTCATCGAAGCCCAGCGGAAACTCCACGTGCTTTTGCTCGCCGGGAGCCAGGGTGACGCGGGCAAAACCCTTCAACTCGCGGACCGGCTGCTCGACGCTGGCCGCGGTGTTGCGCAGGTAGAGCTGAACCACTTCGGTTCCGGCCACGCTGCCGGTGTTTTTCACATCTACGCCGACGGTCGCCAGCGGCTTGTCACGGGTTGTGAGCGCCTCGCGCACCGGAACCTGGGAGCGGTCGATGCTCGGCTGCGAATAGCTGAAGCGGGTGTAACTCAGGCCCCAGCCAAACGGGAAGAGCGCCGAGTTCTCCTCGTCGAGATAGCGCGACATGAACTTCTCGCCTTTATCTCGAGGCAGATGCCCCAGGTCGCCATGCGCGGGACGGCCGGTGGGCAGTTGGGTGTAGTAGAGCGGCTCCTGGCCCACGGCGCGGGGCAGGCTGACGGGCAATTTTCCGGAGGGATTTGCGTCGCCGAACAGAACATCGGCCACGGCATGGCCGGCCTCGACGCCGGGACTCCACGCCTCCAGGATCGCCGGCACGTGATTGGCGGCCCACTTCAGTTCCAGCGGACGTCCGGCCAGCACCACCAGGATGACCGGCTTGCCGGTGGCGACCACGGCCTCAAGAAGCTGCTGCTGCGCGCCGGTAAAGCCGAGCGTGGTGCGGCTGGACGCTTCGCCCTCCATCCAATCGGTATTTTCGCCCAGGGCCAGGATCGCCACGTCGGCCCGCTTGGCCGTCTCCACTGCCTCGGCAATGGTCTTGGCGTCGTCGGGAATGGGAAGAGGGGCATTTACGGCATCCGGGCTGGTGAACTTCACGTGCTTGAGGACATTGGCATCTTCCCCGGAAAGGAAATCGCAGCCCTGCGCGTAGAGCAGGCGATCGCCCAGCCGCTCGGCAAGCGCCGCACGCAGCGTGACCACATACTTGGCATCGCCGGTCCCCGACCACGCACCCAGCAGTTCGCGCTGCGTGTCGGCCATGGGTCCGATCAGGGCCACTTTTTTGGCCTTGATCGGCAGCGGCAGCAAGGCTCCAACGCCCTCCACCGGCTCGTTTTTGAGCAGGACAAAGGTCTCGTCCGCCACCTTGCGCGCCAGGGCGCGGCGCTCCGGGGTAGCGTCGTAAGCCAGCCCTTCGGCGGTATACGGATGATCGAAAAGGCCGAGGACGAATTTGACGCGCAGAATGCGCCGGGTTGCCTCGTCCACTACGGACTCGGGAATTTTGCCCGCGCGCACCTGGGAGGCGATGACAGTTCCGTAGAGGTTGCCCTCCATGTCCATGTCTACGCCGGCTTCGAGCGCTTTGCGGGCCACCGTCGGGCCGTCGCCGATGGAGTGGTTGATCAGTTCGGAGACCGCGCCCCAGTCGGAAACCACGAAACCGTCAAAGCCCCACTCCTTGCGCAGAATCTGCGTCAGGATGAAGGGGTTGGCGGAAGCGGGAACGCCGTTGATGGAGTT
>JAATFE010000225.1 GCA_015655365.1 Terriglobales bacterium | reverse complement strand
GTGACCTGGTTGGTGCGGCGCGCCACGCGGCCGTCCACCATATCGAATAACCCTGCGCCAAAAATCACCATGCCGGCATAAAAGAACATGCGCCCGGCGTTGGTGGCGTCGGCGTGGCCAAACAGGAACGCGGCCACGATGTTGATCACCAGGCCGATGAAGGTGAGCACGTTCGGAGAGATGCGGGTAAGCGCCAGGCCGTGCACGATGTGGTTGAGAAGCCAGCCGCAGGCGCGGCCGAAAGCACTGGTCCAGGTCATTCGAATCTTCCTTGCTACTGCTTGCCGTTGTTCGCGGCGATTCCTTCGCTGGAATCGCTCTGGGCGGCTTCATCGTGAATCGTGGTCAGCTTGAGGATTTCAAGTTCGCGCTTGCCGTTGGGGGTCACGATGACGGCGACGTCGCCGACGCGCTTGCCCACCAGCCCGCGCCCGATGGGCGAAGTGGTCGAGATCAGGCCCTTGGTCACGTCCGACTCTTCGCTTGTAACCAGGCGATAGACGATCTCTTCATCCTTGGTCGAGTCGAAAACCACGATCGTCGAGCCAAAGCCCACCTTGTCCTTGGGAATATTGGTCAAATTGACCAGGGAGAGCTCGGCCATGCGCCGCTTGAGCTGGCCCAGGCGCGCGTCCACAAACGTCTGGCGCTGCTTGGCGCTGTGATACTCGGCGTTCTCCGACAGGTCTCCCATCGCCACGGCCTTCTTGATTTCGGCAGGAAGCTCGTGGTTGAGCTCGTGTTCAAGAATTTCGATCTCTGCGAGAAGCTGCTTCTTAATGTGATCGGGCATCCACAATCCATTGCGGGGAGCGACGTTGCTCCAGCCGGGGAGATAAAGAACTTAACTTTGGATTATACGCGGGAGGGGGAGTAGACGGTTCAAGCCAGGAGGGGGCAGCGGTATCGTACGCCCTGTTTTTGACCAATCTGGAAAATGGGCACAAACCGGGGTCTTTCACTCCCTGTTCCCTGCTTTTACAATTACTACTCTATGCAATTTCTTTCCATCTCCCGCCGCCGCACCGATGCTTTTCCGCCGGAAGCCTTCACCCCGGAGCTGATCGCCCGGGAAACAGGGCGCGTCAAGCAACTTTACGCCGCCGGTCTGCTCCGCCAGATCTGGAAGCGGGGCGATGCGCCCGGCGCTACCATCGTGTGGGAAGCAGCCGGGGAGGCCGACGTGCGCGCCGCCCTGGACAGCCTGCCCATTTTTCAGGCGGGGATGCTGGAAGTTGTGGCGCTGTTGCCGCTGGAGCCGTATCCCGGCTTTGGGCAGGCATAGGACGTTCTTCGATCTCTGCCCCCCGCCTCTCGTCGTACACTGGAAGGTCGCATCCAAGAATTCAGATTGAGGAGAAGACCCACCATGGGTTACCCCACGAACTACCGCTATACCCGCGAACACGAATGGATTGCGCTCGATGGAGCCATTGGCACCGTCGGCATCACCGACTACGCACAGGCCTCGCTGGGCGACATTGTTTATGTCGACGTGCCCAAGGTGGGCGACGCGGTCACCGCCAACGCCACCTTCGGCTCCGTGGAGAGCGTGAAGGCCGTCAGCGACCTCTACTCGCCGGTTTCTGGCACCGTGACCGCCATCAATGAAGACTTGAAGGCGTCGCCCGACAAGATCAACGAGGATCCGCACAACACCTGGATCATTCGGGTGGAACTGTCCGACCCCTCCGAGTTCACGGCCTTGCTCGACGCCGCGGCCTACGAGGCGTTCATCTCCGAAGAGACGGGAAGCTAGAAACCAGAGATCAGAGATCAAGGGTCAGGGATCAGCAAGCCCGCCCGGTTCGGTTCCCTGATCTTGCGTCGCTTTGTCTTCTGCCTTCGTATTAGGATTCCGATTCCCATCCTTGCGATTTCTTTCCGTCGCAAGGGTGGGAAACCATAGACCATTCACGCCGATCATAAAAGCCGATCTCTGATCTCTGACCCCTGATCTCTAAGAAGGACCCCATGCGCTACCTTCCCAAATCGCCCGCCGAACGCCAGCAGATGCTCGCCGAAATCGGCGCTGCCACAATTGACGAACTCTTTGCCATGATCCCCGCCGAGTAC
>JAATFE010000504.1 GCA_015655365.1 Terriglobales bacterium | reverse complement strand
GGAGCGCATCTATGGGATGTTTGAAGACGAGTTTCATCGCACGGTAAGTGCGGTGCTGGCAGTTACCGGGCAGCAGGAGTTACTGGAGATCAACCGGGTGCTGGGGCGGTCGATCCGGCTGCGGAATCCTTATGTGGACCCGATGCATTTGATCCAGGTGGATATGTTGCGCAGGAAACGCGCCGGGGAAGATACGCCGGAGGTGAACCGGGCGATTGCGGCGACGATCAGCGGGATTTCGGCGGGGCTGAGGAATACGGGTTGAGGCGAGAGGGGGCCGCGTTAGGCGTAAAGAATCGACGATCTTTTCATGAAATCGGCGAGTTAGCCCCGCTTCGCGGGATAGCCGCTTAGCGAGTTGGCGAGTTCCTGCTACTTCCCGCGTCTGTTTCCACTCTTATTTTATCAACCCAGAGAATTTAACATAAAGCTCTGCTTGCCATGGAGCGGCCTGGGGTACTAGGCTATCTCCATGCAACGATGTCGCTAACACCGTCCTGGTGACAGCTCCGATGCAGACGTGCGCCCAACTCGCGCTCGCTTTCCTACACAAAGCTTTTTCCTCACCCAAAAACTTGAAGACCCTGGGAGCGCATCCTGGGAAAAGGAGATCATTATGGCGCGCATTGCCGCGAACGTAACTGAGATCATTGGCCACACCCCTTTGGTGCGGCTGAACCGTATCGCAACCGGCCTGGGAGCTACCGTGCTGGCCAAGCTGGAGAGCCAGAACCCTGTGGCCAGCGTCAAGGACCGCATTGGCCTGGCGCTGATCGAGGCCGCGGAGAAGGCGGGCAAGATCAAGCCCGGCGAGACGGTGCTGATTGAGCCGACCAGCGGCAATACCGGCATTGCGTTGGCCTTTGTGGCCGCCGTCAAGGGCTACCGGCTGATTCTCACCTTGCCCGAGACCATGAGCCTGGAGCGCCGCGTGCTGCTGCTGGCCTTTGGCGCGGAGATTGTGCTCACCCCTGGGCCCAACGGGATGAAGGGCGCTATCGCCAAGGCCAACGAGATTTTGGCCAAGACCCCCAACGGTTTCATCTTGCAGCAGTTCGACAACCCCGCCAACCCCGCGATCCACTACGCCACGACCGGCCCGGAGATCTGGGACGATACGGACGGCAAGGTGGACATTTTGATCTCCGGCACAGGCACCGGCGGCACCATTACCGGCGTGGCCAAGTACATCAAGGAGCGCAAGCCGGGATTCAAGGCCATTGCCGTGGAGCCGACCGACAGCCCGGTGCTGAGCGGCGGCAAGCCCGGACCGCACAAGATTCAGGGCATCGGCCCTGGGTTCGTTCCGAGCGTGCTGGATACCAAACTGGTGGATGAGATCATCCAGATCACCAACGACGAAGCCATCGACACGGCGCGCGAACTGCCGCTGAAAGAAGGCATATTCGCGGGCATCTCGTCGGGCGCGGCGGTGGCGGCGGCGCTGAAGGTGGCGGCGCGGCCCGAGAATGCGGGCAAGGTGATTGTTGCCATTCTGCCCGACTTCGGCGAGCGTTACCTGTCGTCTCCGCTGTTCGAGTCGCTGCGCCAGAAGGCTTTGGCTCTGCCGACCGAAGCAATTACGGCGTAGGAATCCGGGCAACAGGCACTATGCTTTGAAGGGGCGCAGAAGAAGCTGCGCCCTTTCAAAGCGTTGTTCTTGCGTCGATTCCGAAGAGCCGCAGTTCGTTTGCCCGCTATGTCCCTGCTTGCCCGCATCCGCGAAGACATTGCCTCCATACGGGAGCGCGACCCGGCTGCGCGCTCGAAGCTGGAAGTTTTCTTATGCTATCCGGGACTATGGGCGGTGTGGATTCATCGGGTTTCGCACCAGCTTTGGCGCGCGAAATGGCGGCTGGCGGCGCGGCTGCTCTCGCAGGTGAGCCGGTTTTTCACGGGAGTCGACATTCATCCCGGCGCCCTGCTGGGACGGCGGCTGTTCATCGACCATGCGACCGGCGTGGTGATTGGCGAAACAGCGATTGTGGGCAGCGACGTGACGCTCTACCAGGGCGTGACCCTGGGAGGCACCGGCAAGGGCCATGGGAAGCGCCACCCAACGGTCTGCGACGGCGTCTTTGTGGGCAATAACGCCAACCTGCTGGGCAACATCACCATCGGCGAAAACTCGCGCGTGGGCGCGGGTTCGGTGGTGCTGTCGGATGTGCCGCCTAACTCGACGGTCGTGGGGGTTCCGGCGCACATCGTCTATCGCAATGGGGAGCGCGTCCTTATTACCGATCCGCACGACATCAAGGACCCGCTGTCGGACGTGCTGATTGCGCTGGCGGCCCGGGTGGAGAAGCTGGAAGAGCAACTGGGCGGAAAAGCGCAACCGGTGGAGCAGTTCACGGCCGAGGCCGCCGAGCGCGAAGCCTATCGCAAGAAGCTGGAGCGACTGCGCCAGTATGTCTCCATGGGCGAAGGTATTTGAAGCGGCAGCCTGAGTGTGCGATTTCGCAATTATGAGAAAAGAAAAAGTGGGCTATTATTGATCCGGCCCAATGCAAGGACTGCGGTCCTGAGCCAAGCCAAGGGGTTCGTCACTGCCCTTGATTTGTCTTTTGTGGACTCGGCCGGGCCGGATCAACAAGGAGATAGCTCATGCCGACCCACGAAAAGGAAAAGGGAGCGGACGAGGAAATATTCCACTCCTTAACGCCAAAGTCAGAGAGCGACAAATCCGCCAACACGCAATTGATCGTCATTTTGGTTGGCGTGGTGATTCTTGTGGCCGCAGGCTTGGTTTGGTATGAAATGAAACCGACTCAGAGTCCATTGAACGCCGCCGTGAGCCGCCTTCATGCGGGTATGGAGAGGCTCGATGTGGTGTCCGCAGTGGGCCATGAAACCCGCCAGCTCAGTTTGCCGAGCGAACTGGATGCCAAGTGCAGTTCGGCCTACAAGGTGGAGGGAACGAGCCAGCCGGTGTTCGTCAGCTACAAGCCCGTCAATCCCGGGGAGGCTTGCCCTCGTTATTCCGACAAACTCGTGCAATGGTGCGTCTATGCCGCGGACGCCGGAGGCGGCCAGAAACTGGACTGCCATACGCCGAAGTAACGGCAAGAGTGAGGAGGTCCCCCGCTGCAAGCGCGAAGGTGGGCGATCACATGAACGGGTTTCTGGTTGCCGAGGAGGCCCGCTCCGTCCCTACGGGACTCCGGGTGAATTGTTGGTTTCGTCAACCCCAGGCCGAGGCGCGGGGCTGACAACCATTGCGCCTACGGCGCGGGGCCTCTGAGGCTGCGGCTCGCAGTGCTAAAGTGGTCTCGTTCCCACTTTTTTGCAGGGGTCTGCTTTCTTGCTGGTTTTTCGGTCCTTGTTCACCGCCCTACTACTTCTTCCCGTTACAGCACAAGCTGTCTCGCGGGTTCAAGCCGCGCCCGTTCCAAAGGAGTTGCGCTCGGCCGCGTTCACGGTAACGGTAAATCGACAGAAAGTGGACGTGGCGCATGCGGCGGCGAACTATGAGTTTGTCAGCTTCGATGTGACGACCGGCCCGGTGGAGGTGGCGATTACCGCCGCGGAGCCGGGATTTTGGGATCGCGGCGTCGATATTCAGCCATGGCGGCTGGGCCTGCGGCCGACGAGGCAGGGGCAGACGATACGGTTTCAGCTTTCGGGGCCGGCCAAGCTGTCGATTTCGCGGCCCGGCGATTTTTTGAACCGGGCCTCGATGCTGTTTCTGTTTGCCGGCGCGCCCCCGCCGCCGAT
>JAATFE010000016.1 GCA_015655365.1 Terriglobales bacterium | reverse complement strand
GTGGCAGAAGTATGGCGCTCGGATAAGCTCGGGCAGGCAGACGAGGTGTGCGCCCCTGCTGTCAGCCTCGCGGATGTTCGTCACCGCCGCCTTGACGTTGCACTCGGGATCGGGGCCCATGTTCATCTGCACCAGGCCGACATTGTATTTGCGCGCTTGAGCCATTCTCTGTTCAGTCCTCCGCCGCGACTCCGGTACTGCTGGATCAAACGGACGTGTTTCGGAATCTCCCACCCTAGCCGGCAAAAGCAAAAATGCGGCGAGGATGGGGCACTGAGATTTGATTCACTTCAGGCGTGAAAGACGCGCCCAATCCAGGACACCGGCCTATTCCTCGTCCAGGATCAGGACGGCCGCGGCGATGGTGGTCGTCCACAGGCCGCGCTTGTCGCCTACGGCTGACTGCGTCACGTTGCTGGTGCGCACGATCTTGTTGGAGATGCGGTAGATTTCCTTCTTCTCGTCCCAGCTCTTGTCGGAATCGAATTCCACGTCCAGCGTGGTGGCCAGCATTTCGGCGGCGAGCTCTTCGGCGTACTCGCCGGCCTGCTCTTCGGTCTCGCCGAAGCTGTGATGTTCGCTCAGGTACCCGTAGGTGTTCTTGTCCGCGGGAATGGCCACGCCGATGCTCGCCACGATGAGCCGGTGCGGCTCGCGGGTGGAGTTTTCGGCGATGACCGCAAAAACCACCTCGCCATGGTTGAGGTGGGTGAGGCCTTCCTTGCGCGGCACGATTTTGCAGCGAGGCGGAAAGATGGAGCTGACACGCACGAGGTTCTGGCTGGCGATGCCCGCATCCCGAAGGGCCAGCTCAAAAGAGGTCAGCCGTTCCTTGTGCTTGCCGACGCCCTTGGTGAAAAACAGCTTCTTCGGGACCATGCTTTTTCCCAATTTCTATGTTGCCTCCGTGGGACGCGACATTGGTCTGTCTCCAGGTCCCGGTAGAGTTTAAATCAATCCGGCAGGCAAAAACCGAAAGGTTTACGAATTCACGCGTCATTTATTCTGCGGCTTGGGATGGTGCCCTTCTCGAGCCTGAAACGGTACCCTCATCGCCGGCGACAATCCGCGAAATTTTGCCAATTGCCCGCCGGAACTTTTCTCGACTGGCGGGGTCAAAGCTGAAATGAAGCAGATTCTGCGGCTTGCTCTCCCCGTGATTCTGGCGTCTTGCATGGCCGCCCCGGCCCAGCAGAACACGCCCTACGAGCCTCCACCGTCGCAGCCCGTACCGGCATATGGCCCGGTGGTGCTGGACTGGACGCCGCCGGCGATGGCGCAATTGAGCGCCCTGGCAGCCGTCAAAAACAGCTTTACCCTCGACCGCACCATGCTTGGCGCGGCAGCAAGCCTGTGGCCGGACACCGACGAGCCCACGCGCGAGGCGATCAACCGCCTCGACGGGGTCAGCGTCCACCTGCTGCGCTTCGGCACCTTGGGCGTTCCCGATGAGGCCGCCGTGAATAGCATGCGCGAGGCGTATCACCTGCGCGGCTGGAAGCACCTGGTTTCAACCCAGGCCAACGGCGGCCCGGTGCATGACGGAACGACGGACGTGTGGGTGGTGATGGACGGCGTGAATCTGCGCGGCGCGGTAGTGCTGGCCGAAACGCCCAAGTCTGTCACGCTGGTGACCGTCTCCGGCAATCTGAGCCCCTTGGACCTGCTGCGTCTCCGCGGACACTTCGGGATTCCAAAGTTCGATGGGGACGAGTTGCAGCACCAGTCGCGGCGGTAAGTTGTGAGCGGCACTCTTCGAGTGACTCTCATGGATGCGCTGCGGCCATTGCCACGCCTGAATGGCGAGTGCTAGCCTTCCTTTGGAACGCCACCCGGAAGGACACTGCCAAAGACCCCATGCAAAGCAGCTATAACGGGCTGGAATTGCCGCAAGACGGCAAGCCCATCGAGTACAGCGACGGTCAATTCACCATCCCCGACAATCCCATCATTCCCTTCATCGAAGGCGACGGCACGGGCCGCGACATCTGGAAAGCCTCGCAGCGGGTCTTCGACGCCGCGGTGGAAAAGGCCTACGGCGGCAAGCGCGCCATCAAGTGGTTTGAAATTTTCGCCGGCGAAAAGGCTTTTCGCAAGTTCAATTCCTGGCTGCCCGACGAGTCGGTGGCCGCGGCCCGCGATCTGCGCGTCTCCATCAAAGGACCGCTGACCACGCCCATCGGCGGCGGCATCCGTTCGCTCAACGTGGCCCTGCGCCAGACGCTGGACCTCTACGCCTGCGTGCGGCCGGTGAAGTATTACCAGGGCGTGCCCAGCCCCGTGAAGCACCCGGAGCAACTGGACATTGTCATCTACCGCGAAAACACCGAGGACGTGTACGCGGGCGTGGAGTTCAAGCAGGGCTCGGAAGACGCCGCCCGGCTGATCGACTTCCTCAACAACGACCTGCTCAAGAACGGCAAGAAAAAGGTCCGTACCGACTCCGGCGTGGGCATCAAACCGATCTCCATCTTCGGCACTAAGCGCCTGGTGCGCTACGCCATCCGCGCCGCGATTGAGGCGGGCCGCAAGACCGTGACCCTGGTCCACAAGGGCAACATCCAGAAGTTCACCGAGGGCGCATTCCGCGAGTGGGGTTACGAAGTTGCCCGCGAAGAATTCCGCGCGCAGACCGTGACCGAGCGCGAAAGCTGGATTTTGGGCAACGTCGAGGCCGATCCCAACATCTCCATCGAGGAGAACGCCGCCCTCATCGAACCGGGCCTGGAATTCGGCTCACAGAGCTACCGCGACTCGATTTACGCCGAGATCAAAGCAGTGCTCGACGCCATTGGCCAGACACATGGCAAGGGCGCGTGGAAGAACAAGATTCTCATCAACGACCGCATCGCCGACTCCATCTTCCAGCAGATTATTCTGCGCCCGGCGGACTACAGCGTTCTGGCAACCACCAACCTCAACGGCGACTATATCTCCGATGCGGCAGCGGCCCAGGTGGGCGGGCTCGGCATCGCTCCCGGCGCCAACATCGGCGACGGCTTTGCCGTGTTTGAGGCCACCCACGGCACCGCTCCCAAGTATGCCGACAAGGACATGATCAATCCCGGCTCGGTGATCCTGTCGGGCGTCATGCTGCTGGATTTCATCGGCTGGAAGGAAGCCGCGCAACTCATCGAAAAGTCGCTGGAAAAAACCATCCTGCAAAAGTTCGTCACCTACGACTTTGAACGCCAGACCGCCGGCGCCACCAAAGTAGGCACCAGCGAGTTTGCCACGCGCATCATTGGCAATATGTGAGGACAGAGATCAGGGATCAGGGATCAGCACGAAATGTCTTGCCGATCTCTGTTCTCTGATCTCTGAAACCTGCATCAACCATTCCCCGAGGAGAGTTGAAATGCGCAAAAAGGTGAGTATCATCGGCGCGGGCAACGTGGGTTCCACGGCGGCCCACTGGATTGTGGCCAAGGAACTGGCCGACGTGGTGCTGATCGACGTGGTGGAGGGCGTGCCACAGGGCAAGGCCCTGGATCTGTCGCAGGCCCTGCCCATCGAGAAGTCGGACGTGAAGGTCAGCGGCTCCAACGACTACGCGGCCTCGGCCCATTCCGACATCGTGGTCATTACCGCGGGCATTCCTCGCAAGCCCGGCATGAGCCGCGACGACCTGCTCCACACCAACTTCAAGATCATGTCCGACGTGGTGCAGAAGGTGGTGGCGCAATCGCCGGAGTCGATTCTGATCATTGTCTCCAATCCTCTGGACGCCATGGCCCAGGCCGCGTACCGCCTCTCCGGATTCAACCGCGAGCGGGTCATCGGCATGGCCGGTGTACTGGACTCGGGGCGCTTCCGCAGCTTTATTGCCGCGGAGCTGAACGTGAGCGTGGATAACGTGAACTCGTTTGTGCTGGGCGGCCACGGCGACACCATGGTGCCGCTGATCCGCTATTCGACGGTGGCCGGCATTCCTCTCAGCGAGTTGCTGCCCCCGGAACGCATCGAGGCCATTGTGCAACGCACCCGCGACGGCGGCGCAGAGATCGTGAAGCACCTGAAGACCGGCAGCGCCTACTATGCTCCTTCGGCGGCTGCGGTGGAGATGGTCGAGGCCATTCTCAAGGACAAGAAGAAGATTCTGCCCTGCGCGGCCTATCTGCAAGGCGAGTATGGCATCGACGGCTACTACATCGGCGTGCCCTGCAAGCTGGGTGTGGACGGTTTGGAGAAGATCCTCGAGATCAAGCTCACACCGGAAGAGGACGCGGCTTTGAAGAAGAGCGCCGCGGCGGTGAAGGAGCTTTGCGACGTGATTGGGGTGTAGGTGCTTTCCCAGGTCTCAAATGCGAGACCCTGGGCCAACCCGACCCGACCGATCTTCCCTTTTTCCGCCACGGACCTCCCCGCGCGCTGACGGACATTCAGGTTCACTGGCCGAGTCTGGTTGCGCGTAGAATAGACAGTGGAATGACAGGCCCACTCGCATCCCCCCAACCTTCATCGATACCGGAATCCGCAAGACTGCGGAGTGTGGACCTGGCCGGTCCTGCCGGGCGGCTGGAAGCCGTGGTGAACGAAGGGGCAGCGGATGCGCCGTTTGCCGCGCTGATTTGCCATCCTCATCCGCTGGGCGGCGGAACCATGCACAACAAGGTGGTTTACCACGCCATGAAGGTCCTGAACGGACCGGAGTGGGGGTTTGGCTGGCCGGTGTTGCGCTTCAACTTTCGCGGCACGGGGCTGAGCCATGGGACCCACGACGGCGAGGCCGAGGCGGACGATGTGCGGGCGGCGCTGGACTGGCTGGAAAACGAATACAAACGGCAGCTGGTGCTGGTGGGATTCAGCTTTGGCGCGGCCATGGCGTTGAGCGCCTGCCGCGGCCGGAAGCAAGTGAGCAGGCTGGTCGCCCTGGGCCTGCCTACGCACGCCGAAGGGCGCGACTACAGCTATCCCTTCCTGGCAAGCTGCACCCTTCCCAAGCTTTTTTTAAGCGGCGACCGGGACCAGTACGCACCTGCGACGGAACTGGCGCGCGTGACGGCCTCTGCCGCCGAACCAAAACGGCTGCTGCTCATTCCCGGCGCCGATCACTTTTTTAGCGGTCAACTGGAGCCGATGCAACAATCGCTGGCCGGTTGGCTGAAGGAGCAAATGCCATGACCCCGGTCGGCGATTCCACCCTGGAAGATCTGCACACTACGGCAACCGAAATCTTCACCGGCGCTCTTGCGGCCTGTAGCATTGCGTCGGCCTTTGACCGCCGGCTGCAGTTCGACGGCAATGTGCTGCATCGGCTGCTTCCCGATGGCAGCGGCCCGGCGGAGATCGATCTGGCCAACTACAAGCGCATCTACGTGATCGCGATGGGCAAGGCCGCCGCACCGATGCTGGAGGTTCTGCTGGACCGGATGAAGCGGCGCAAGGGCTTGCGCGGCATCTGCTGCTCGAACCAGTTGCCCAAGTCGCGCAACTGGCGTTTTCGCTATTTTGAAGGCGGGCATCCGGAGCCGAACGAGGACTCGTTCGCGGCGGCGCGGGCCACGCTGGCGATGCTGAAAAAGGCCAAGAAGGACACCCTGATTTTCTTTCTCATCTCGGGGGGCGGCTCGGCGATGTTCGACCTGCCGCTGGACCCCAGGATCACCCTGGATGAGACGATCATGTTTCACCGGCTGCTGCTGGCCTCGGGCGCACCCATCAACGAGGTCAACACGCTGCGCAAGCATTTTTCCGCAGTAAAGGGCGGACGGCTGGCGATGGCTGCGCCGGAAGCCGGCAAGGTAAGCCTGCTGGTTCCCGACGTGCCGCTGCGCTCGCTGGATGCGCTTTCCTCGGGCCCGACCTCGCCGGATCACTCGACAGTGGCCGAGGTGCGCGAGCTTCTGACACGCTACGAGCTGTCGGCGAAATTGCCGCCTTCGATCCGGGCATTTTTTGAGCGCGAAGATCTGCCCGAGTCTCCGGGCAACAAGGGTTGGCGTCCGCCCTTCTTTCCGCGCATGCCCTGGACGGGTACTGCCGCCCCGCGCCGAGTGACGGCGGCGGCGGCGATGAGCGGCGAAGACGAGGCCTTCAGTCATTCGGTTTTCGAGATTCTGGTATCGAGCCACGACCTGGTGGAAAATACGCGGGCTCTGGCGCAAGAGGCCGGCTATTACACCGTGGTGGACAACAGTTGCGACGACTGGGATTATGCCGACGCGGCCCGCTACCTATTGCAGCGCTTTCACGCTCTGCGTACGGCCCATCCGCGGCTCTGCCTGATCTCGGTGGGCGAAGTGACGGTGAAGCTGGACCGCATCCCCGGCGCGGGGGGACGCAACCAGCAGTTTGCCATGGTCTGCGCGCTGGAGTTGGAGCACCATCCGGGAGAACGGCTGACCGTGCTGAGCGCCGGATCCGATGGCATCGACGGCAACACCAAGTCGGCCGGAGCCATTGCCGACCCCACCACGGTAACTCGCGCCCATGTGTTTGGATTCCACCTGAAGGAGTCGCTGACTGCCTTCAACGCCTGTCCCATGTTCACTGCGCTGGGCGACTCCGTTGTAACCGGCCCCACCGGCCACAACCTGCGCGATCTGCGCCTTCTGATTGCCGAGCCGACGGAACCGCAATAACAATCGGAACCGCTGGGATGAGTCGAAAAAGAAGCTGTGCGGCGAAATCGCTTTCTTTCGGCAGAATCGCCACCAATGCATTAACATTGCTCTCACACTTATTTCGTCTGGGATAGGACTTCTCCGTGGCTCAAAAAGGATCGCGCAAGACTGTCGCCAAGACACCCGATATTCGCACGGTTGCCGCGTTGGCGAAGGTTTCCATCGCTACGGTTTCCAGGACCATCAATCGCTCTCCGGCGGTCAGCGAGCGGCTGTCAAAGCGCGTGTGGCAAGCCATCGAGCAGTTGAATTACTTTCCCAATACCCATGCGCGCACGCTGGTTTCCGGCCGCAGCCGTCTGATGGGCATCATCGTTGAGAACATTACCAACCCCTTCTTTCCCGAACTGATCCAAAGCTTCGAAGAAACCGCCGTGGCTCACGGCTACGAGATTCTGGTGAGTTCCTCGAACAGCGATGCGGCGATCCTAACCAACTGCGTGCGCCGGATGCTGGAGCGCAAGGTGGACGGCGTGGCGGTGATGACGTTCGGCGAAGAAGAGCCGGTGCTGAACGAGTTGGTGAATCACGACGTGCCGATGGTGCTGGCCGAGTTCCACTTGGAAGACCCCAAGGCCTCGACCATTTTGCTGGACTACACCACGGGCATTCATGCCGCGATAAACCACTTGGTGGAGTTGGGCCACCGCAAGATTGCATTTCTGGCCGGCCCGCACAAGCTGCACTCGGCCATCACCCGCGAAAACGACTTCCGCAAGGCGATGCAAGCGGCGGGGCTCAAACCCAAGAAGGAATGGATCGTCGAGTGCGACCACACGCCGAAAGGCGGCGTGGCCGGATTCGAAAAGCTGAAGGCGCTGCCAGTGAGACCCACGGCCATTCTGTGCTCGAACGACATGACCGCGATTGGTGTGTTGCGCGCCGCCTACATGGGCGGCCTGCACGTGCCGCAGGACCTCTCGGTCATTGGGCTGGACGACATCGACTTCGCCGAGTTCACGCTGCCGGCGCTGACCACGATTCGCCTGTCGCGCACCGACCTTGCGGAAGCCGCCTTCGAAGCGCTTCGCCAACAGGCGGAGGAGCCGGGGAATGCCAATATCCAGCGCGAGTTTCTGGTTTCGACCAGCCTGGTAGTGCGGGGATCTACCGGCGCGCCGCCCAGCGAGGCGTAGTTTCTCTTTCCGCTTGATAAGTAACAGCAAACAACCGGTCTTTTACAGGCCGGTTGTTTGCTGTTGGCCGGAACAATCGCAACGTGAGCGAGCACGCCCGGCGTCGATTCGCTATTGCAGCTCCAGAACGCCCTGGTTGCGCATGGCTTCTATCTCCGCATACGTCCGGTCGGCGGCGATGCGGCGGTCGGCGTAAATATGCGGCTCGCCAAACTGCACGTCGACGAAGAATCCGCGCGTGCCCAGCGCCTTCCAAAGATGAGGCAGGAAGAGCGCATCGCCGAACCAGCACAATTCCCGCTCGGGAGTGCCGTCTTCGATGACATAGCGGATGGATGCGGCGGTTACGGGCGCAGCGGCTGCAACCGCGGGGTTGTAGAGCCGGGAGTGGAAGCGAAGCAAGCGGCTGCCGTCGGTGCTGGTGCCCTCTGGAAAGAAGAGAATCGGGACCGGTCCCTTGAGCCGCTCGGCAACCTGCTCGGTGACTTGTTCGGCGCTGACGCGGCTGGAGCGATCCACAAACAGCGTTCCGCCGGCGCGAGCAAAGAGGCCGAAAAGCGGCCAACTACCGATTTCGGCCTTGGAGACAAAACAGCAGGGCAAGGCCGCGGCGTAAAGGACAATATCGAGATAGCTGAGGTGGTTGGAAACGAGCAGGCCGCTCTCTGGCGGCTGGCCTTGAATCCGATAACGGATGCCTAGGCTGGCGATAACCAGGTGGGCGCTGGACTGCAACCAGAGAGCACGGCGCTTGAGCGTGAGAGGACCGCGCAGGCGGAAGGTGACCAGACGGAGGAGGCAAAGTATCAGGACGAGTCCCAGCGCCACAGCGCGCCGGAACCTGCGCAAACTCATTGGGTAAGTGGGGCCAGGAACCGGTTGCGTGCCGCAGACGACATCAACCTGAGATCGAGAAACGTAAGGAAATCGATGGTGCCGAATTCCCGGTCCCATGCCGGCGGTCCGCCGATGCGCGCGCCGATGGCCAGATAGGTCTTCAGCAGCTTGGGCACCTTGGCGGCAATCCGGGGTGGATCTTGCGAGCCGGGCGCCGTCTGTGTGCGTGCGCTCTCCTGCTCCTGAGGACACGCAAAGGCCGCAGTCGGCACAGTCTCAAACTCCGGCGGAACCCGATAGTGCTCAAGCTGGCGATAAATCTGCCAGCCTTCGTCCGGGTCCTGGGAGTTAATCGACGAGCAACCGATCAGGTAGCGAAGTCCCATGTCGGTAGCATACTGCGCAATGCCCCTCCAGAGGAGAGTTAAAACTTCGGGGGTGCGATGTTCCCGGTCGATGGAGGCGCGGCCCAGTTCGAGAATGCCGGGCCGGAGCGGCTCATAGGGGATAAAACTGAATTCCTGCTCGGAGTAATAGCCCCGGTTATGCTCCGCCGTTGCGCCCGATTGCATCCGGTAAGTGCCCACGATTTTGCGATCCAGCTTGTCCTCGACCAACAGGTGCTCGCAGCAGATGTCGAACTGGTCGGTATCGAGACCGGTGCGATAGGAACTGGCCAGCCCCTCGCCCAACTCGATGTTGAAGACCTTGAAGCGCAGGCGGCAGGCCGCGTCGCGATCTTCGGCCGTTTCGGCCATCCGCAGCCGGTAGCGGCCCACTTCCGCATGGATGCGCGGCTTGACCGGAATCACTGGCAAAAACAGAGGGTGAGTAGGATAGGCGAGTTCCACCAGGGGGGTGGAGCCGACAGCCAGCTTCAACGGGACTTGCCGAGTGTGGGAAATCACGAGCTTAGTATCCGCCGGGAATTGTAAAAGGACGGTCACTAGGATGCAAATACGGTGCAAATATCTTCTTCAATTCGTAACCGGGCAGTAACTGGGCGGTCATAAGCGGCGGAAGAGCTGGCTTGCTACTTTAGTAATAAAGACAGGTCTAAGTCATTTGACTGCTTAATCTTATGCGATGTAACCAAGTAACCTTGTTTCCCGCCCCAGGCGCTAAGGCAAAGGCGCGTCGAGGGCGGGGCCATTCTTGATGCAACAACATGCGGTTAATAGCTTAATTCGTGTAGATCCTCACGTAGTCGACCTGGATTTCGGCGGGAAAGACGGTGGTGGAATTGGGGTTGCCGGGCCAACTGCCGCCGACGGCCAGGTTCAGGATCACAAACTGCGGGCCGACGTCGAAGGGCCACGCGCCGGTCTGCGTGGTGGGCGTGAAGGTGGCATAGACCTTGGACGGATCGTCGACGTAATACTGGATCTGTCCCTTGCTCCAGATCATGCCGTAGGTGTGCCACGCGGTAGCGGAAAATCCTGCCGAATGATACTGGATGCCACCGTTCATATTGGTTCCGTGGACCGAGCCTTGCACCCAGTCGAAGCCTTCGCTGGCGGGATTGCTGCCGTCGATGTGCTCCATCACGTCGAGTTCGCCGCAGGCCGGCCAATTGACGGTGGCGATATTGTTGCCCAACAGCCAGAAAGCGGGCCACATTCCCTGCCCTTCCGGCAGCTTCATGCGCGCCTCGATGCGCCCGTACTGAAAGCTGAAGAGGCCCTGCGACTTGAGGCGGGCCGAGGTATAGACGCCGGGCGAGGGCTGTTGAGCCACGATCTGTTGAGCCACGATGTGGAGTGAGCCGTCGGTGCCGACATAAGCGTTGGGGCTGGCGGTGTTGCAGGGCGCGGCGTTCGAGCCCCAGGCGCAGTAGTTCTCCAACTCGCTGTTGCCGAAGCCGCTGTTGCCGGTGTCGTAGGTCCAGATCGAGGCATTGGGCTGTATATTGACGCCGGTGGAGTTGGCGAATTCGTCGGACCAGGCCAGGGTTCCGGAGGCAAGGTTGGGCGTGAAGCTCTGGATGACGACGACGCTGGCCGAGTCGCCCGGGGCCTGGGCAATAGCTTTGACGGTGAGGTTCGACGCCACCAGAAACGGCGCCAGGTATTGCGTCGAGCTCGTCGTGGGCGTGGTGCCGTCCAGGGTGTAGTAGATGAGGGAGCCAGGAGTGGCATCGGCAAGCCTGACCATCATGGCATCATTCTGCGGACCGGGCCCCCTGAAAGAAGTCGAGGATGAAAAAGCGGGCGCAGCCGTTGGGGTTGCGGGAGTGGAAGTTGCCGTTGTGCTCGCGCCGCCGCCGCCGCATCCGCACAATAAAGCTCCTGACAAAACAATCGCTGCCATCATCGCCGCACCTGCCCGCATGGGAATCCTTTGCAATCTCATTGGGAAGAGGATCGAACACCTCTCGCTCCGCACCCTATGAGAGCACTGCAGAATCGTCCGAGTCAAACGATTGCTTTGTGCATCGTGTCACGCAGGGTGGCAGCATTGTGGGCGGGGGGAAAAGGCGAACGGCCGGAAGAGCCGCCGCGCAATGCGGTTGCGCCCCGGCCGTTCGAGGAGAACACACGTTCTTCTCTGATTGCCTTGATTCCAATGTGGCACAAAGGAGAATAATTCTACGCAAAACGCTGCGGATTTATTCCGGCTCGGGCGGGTCGAGGATCTGGTCTGTT
>JAATFE010000053.1 GCA_015655365.1 Terriglobales bacterium | reverse complement strand
GAGCTCCTGGATTGCCTTGTCGAGCACTTCCTTCGGCATCCCTGCGGTCTCGATCTTCTTGCGCAGCTCGTCGTACTCGCTCTTCTCGCCGCGGCCCAGTTCCTTCTGGATGGCCTTGATCTTCTCGTTGAGGTAATACTCCTTTTGCGCGCGCTCCATTTGCCGCTTCACGCGCGACTGGATGTTGCGGTCCAGGTCCAGCTTTTCGATCTCGATGTCGAGCACGTCGGCAATGCGCGCCAGCCGCGCCGCCGGGTCGAAGATGGCCAGCAAATCCTGTTTCTCCTCGATGCCCAGTTGCAGGTTGGCAGCGATGGTATCGCTCAGCTTGGCCGGCTCGTCCATGCGCACCGTGGCGATAATGGTCTCGTAGTTGAGCGACTGTTGCAGCTTCACATATTGCTCAAAGAGGCCGGTGACGCGGGTCATCAATTGCTCGGTGGCAGGCGTCATTTCGAACTTGGTTTTACCGGTGCGCACCGTAGCCACAAAAAAGCCGTCGCGGTCGGTCACTTCACTGGATTTGGCGCGTTCCATGCCCTCCACCAGCACCTTGACGTTGCCGTCCGGCATCTTGACGCTCTGCACAATGGTGCAGATGGAGCCGACCGCGTAGATGTCCTTGGCTGTGGGTTCGTCGATAGAGGCGTCATGCTGGGTGGCGAGGAAAATCTTGCGGTCGCCGTTGAGGGCCTCTTCCAGGGCGCGCACGCTCGACTCGCGGCCCACCACGAAGGGCGTCATCATATAAGGGAAAATCACCATGTCCCGAATGGGCATCATGGGCAGCTTGCGGGATTCGATTTTTTCGCGGGTTGCAGTCATAAGGCCCCCATTGAAATTGGATGCACCAAAATAGCTCCAGTTGCGGGGCTTGTTGTGTGACACATGATGGGATTGTACAGCGGAACGGGGCGGGAGGCAGAGCGTTGGACGAATGCAGTTCCGGGGAGTGAGATTGGGAAACAGGGAATAGGGAACAGGGAACAGAAGAACCGGATCGGGCCTTTTGGCGCGAAATGGGCAATCCGATCCAGAAAAAACTGTGGCAGGGTGCGCCATATGGCCTAGAATGCCGTCGAGCGGCTGATTGCCGATTTTTGGACCGATGTGCGTAGATTGCGAGGAGACCAATGAGCCAAGTGAAACTCACTGTTGGAGGCGCGATGGAGAAGGATGCGTCGCGCCGGTTCGTCGACGCCTGGCATCGCGCCGAGCACGGAGAAACCTTCCATGAACGTCACATGGCCTTCGAAAGTTGGGACGCGCTGGCTGGCGTTCTGACAGCCAAGCGAATGGAGTTGCTGCGCTACGTCCGTCGCAACAACGTCGCCAGCATTCGCGCTTTGGCCAAAGCGCTCAGCCGCGATTACAGCAATGTCCATGCGGATGTGCGTGCCTTGTCCGTTGCCGGCCTCCTCGATACCTCGGCCAAAGGCGTGCGGGCCGATTACGATGCCATCGAAACCAAGATCGCGATTTGAGCGTGAAGTCCGCGTGCGGCTGCGGGCGGACACTCCGCCAGCGGTGGTAATATCGCGACGAAAGGAAAGATCCCCATGTCAGAACCCAAAATCGCCCAAAAGAGTCCCTATCCGGTGAAAGTCGAAGCCGGTAAAAGCTATTTCTGGTGCGCCTGCGGCCAAAGCGCCAATCAGCCTTTTTGCGATGGCAGCCACAAGGGCAGCGGCTTCACTCCGGTGAAGTTCGATGCCGCCGAGTCCAAGACCGTCTACTTCTGCGGATGCAAGCACAGCAAGAATCCTCCCTTTTGCGACGGCACCCACGCCAAGCTATAGTGCGGACTCAAGACCTCCACTTATGCGTGAGATAGCCCGGAAAAGCAAAAACCCCTCAAGCTGGGGACCCAGCTCGAGGGGTTTGTTGGCTTGCAATCAACTGCTTACGGTCAGCCGGCCTTCTCAAGCAGGCAGGGCGACAAATCGCGCCGCTCGACCATCTCGCGGGTGATTTCCAGATCCCGAACCCGCTTGTTGTTGGGCAGGTTATACATTAGGTCCAGCATCAGTTCCTCGAGAATCATGCGCAGTCCACGCGCGCCCACCTTGCGGGCCAGGGCCTCGCGGGCTACGGCGCAGGTGGCATCGGGAGTAAAGTGCAGGCGAACGTTCTCGAACTCCAGCAGGCGTTGATACTGCTTGAGAATAGCGTTCTTCGGCTTGGTCAGAATCTCGATCAGCGCCGGCTCGTCCAGTTCGTCCAGGATGCCCATGACGGGCAGCCGGCCAACAAACTCCGGAATCAGGCCGTACTTG
>JAATFE010000172.1 GCA_015655365.1 Terriglobales bacterium | reverse complement strand
TCCGGCGGTATTGCCGCCTACAAAGCGGCGGAACTGGTACGCGCCCTGCAACGTCAGTCCCTTGAAGTCCATGTCGTCATGACCGACGCGGCCTGTAAGTTTGTTCAGCCGCTCACCTTTGCCGCCCTCAGTGGCCACAAAGTCATCGCCAGCCTGTGGGACGACACAGGTTCCGCCGAGAGCGGATACGACTCCTCCATCGAGCACATTGCCGAGGCCCAGTGGGCCGACGCGCTGGTCGTTGCCCCGGCTACGGCCAACATCCTGGCCAAGTTCGCCCCCGGCATCGCCGACGATTTTCTTTCCACCCTTTATCTGGCCACCCAGGTCCCGGTGCTGGTGGCTCCCGCCATGAACGTGAATATGTGGGACCATCCGGCCACCCAGGCCAATCTTGAACTTCTGCGCCAGCGCGGCGTGCGCGTCATCGAGCCGGGCACCGGCGAGCTGGCCTGCGGCACGGTCGGCACCGGCCGCATGGCCGAGCCCGACGCCATAGCGGAAACCGTTCTTCATGTCCTCGGCACGCGCCACGATCTGGCCGGCGAGGTCGTCTTGGTCACCGCCGGAGGCACCCGCGAAGCCCTTGACCCCGTTCGCTTCCTCGGTAACCGCTCCAGCGGCAAAATGGGCTACGCCCTGGCTGAAGCGGCGCAGAGCCGCGGCGCGCGCGTCATCCTCGTCAGCGGTCCCTCGGCCCTCCATCCGCCGGCCCACTGCGAACTGATCAAAATCACTACCGCCGAACAGATGCGTCAAGCCGTGCTCGAGCGCATGGGCGAAAGCACGCTCATCGTCAAGGCCGCCGCCGTGGCCGACTATCGCGCCGTCCTGGTCGCCGACCAGAAGATGAAGCGCACCGGCCCCATTACTCTGGAACTTGCGCCCACCGAGGACATTTTGGCCGAAGTGGTGCGCCGCCGCCGTCCCGGCCAGCTCATCGTGGGCTTTGCCGCCGAGACCCAGAACCGCATGGAAAACGGCCGCGCCAAGCTCCTCCGCAAGGGCGCCGACGCCATCGTGGTCAACGACGTCTCCGGCGAGGGCATCGGCTTTGACGCCGACGTCAATGCCGCCACCTTCCTCACCCTCACCACCTCCATCGAAATGCCCGTGATGCCCAAGCGCCAGCTCGCCGACCGCATCCTGGACGAGATCCTCACCCTCCGCCGCCCTCCGTCGCTGGTGGTCGAACTCAGCGATCATGTGGATCTGAAAGCGCGCCAGGACGCGGTCCGCAGCGAGACCGTCTTCCCCGCCAAGAACCGGCAACTGATCGTGGAGTAAAGACCTTGGCGCGACCGATGGACCCCACAACGCGCGATGCTCTGCTGGCCCGCGTCCGCTTTTACCGCGACCTCGGCCTCACCGAGTTCTACCGCCGCCCCGTCGATCCGGCCCTCCTGGCCCAATCAGCCGCCGAGCCTGTCGATGCACAAACGCTGGGTGCCCCAGAGCCTGCCCTGAGCTTGTCGAAGGGTCTCGTATCTGAGACCTGGGGAAGCAATAGCTCTCAACCGGCCCTCTCACCCAAGCTCGAATCATCGGGTACCCCATCCTTTCCGCGTTCTTCAGCGGAAAGGGTGGGAAATCAAGACTCCCAGGGTGCCCCTGGTCTCGCATTTGAGACCAGGGAAAGCAATAACCCTCCACCAGTCTTCTCTCTTCACCCCGAATCCCCTCAGGAGGACGCCCCCATTCCGCCCCGCAAGCCCATCCAAGCCGCTCCGCAAATCGGAGACGAAGTTGTTCCCGCCGCCCGCGCCGCCGCCCTCCAGCTCATTCGCGACGAAATCGGCGACTGCACCCGCTGCGCGCTCCACTCCGGCCGCAACAAGCTTGTTTTTGGCGACGGCGATGCCGCTGCCCGTCTGCTTTTTGTGGGCGAGGGTCCCGGCGCGGACGAGGATGCGCAGGGCCTCCCCTTTGTGGGTAAGGCCGGTCAACTGCTCAACAACATGATCAACGCCATGGGCCTCAAGCGCGGGCAGGTCTACATCGCCAATGTGGTCAAGTGCCGCCCGCCCGCCAACCGCACCCCGGAGCCGAACGAGGCCAACACCTGCTCCCCGTTCCTCTTTCGCCAGATCGACGTGGTGCGCCCCGAAGTCATCGTGGCCCTGGGAGCCACCGCAGCCACCTATCTGCTCGGCATGCGTCAGCCCTTGGCCGGCCTACGCGGACGCGTCCACTCCTTCCGCGGCACCAAGCTCATCATCACCTACCACCCGGCCTATCTTCTCCGCGACCCCCGCCAGAAGAAGGAAGCCTGGGCCGACCTCCAGATCGCCATGCGCGAACTCGGCCTCAAACCGCCCAGCAAAGCCTGACAATCGGCTGTTGGCCGGCAGTAGGCTGGCTCTTTCACTCTTTCACTACCGCAAATCCTCCGTGCCCCATCCTTTCCGCTTTTTTCTGCGGAAAGGGTGGGAAACCACGAATCTCGTCCCGCCGGGATTTCTGTCGCGCCCTTCTGTTGCACAAAGACTTCTTATCTCCCATATCTGTCATCCTGAGCGCAGCGTAGCGGAGTCGAAGGACCCGCGTTTCGTCTTTCCGGCGAAGGGACTCAGGCAAGATCAGCAAAGAACGGCCCCCAGACTATTTCCACGCACATTTGCAGATTATTTCCGAGAAGGTGCATAGGCTACTTATTGACAGGTCATTTCGAGCCGATGATGAGCCTGATTTTGGCTGAACCGGCCTTGCCATCTGAAGTGTAGGCCCCCAGCTCATCCATGAAAGGAAGCAGATTTGGGCTAAGTGCGTTCACTTCTAGTCCCGATGACTTAAGAGATGCTGCGATGATGTTTGCTGCTTTGGTCGTTGTTTTATCTTGGCCATCGTACTCGATTCGGATTCCCTGGGCGCTTCCTCCCATCGGTTGGGCAAAATGGAAACCCCAGTTTACCTGTTGGAATACCCAAGCAATTTGATGGGAGAGATTGTCAGCTTCCGGGTTTCCTGCATAGAGAACGATGTCAACGTCCCGCGGAAGTATTGGTCGCAGCTGCACGATCATGGCCTGCTGAATCGCGCCGTTCAGATTGCGCGGGGCGAGTCTCTGTTCGATTTTCTGGCGTGAATTCTGCTCTTGTTCAATTTGTTGCTGGAGTTTGAGGTTGTCATTAAGGATTTTGGTCTTGTCGAGTTCGGCTCTCTGAGATGTCGCGTTTGCTTCTGCGGCCTTCTTGTTTGCGTCCGCAGATTGCTTGTTTGCGTCTGCCGCTTTGCTGTTTGCATCCGCAAGATGATTATTTGCGTCAGCCGCATTTTTATAGGCAATCCCGGCAACGCTATTGGCGTTTGCCGCATCCCTATTGGCCTGAGCGATCTGTACTTGAGCCGAAGCTTCGTACGCCGCTAAATCGTCATCTTTGAGATGGCTTACGAGACTACCGTAACGAACGGCGCCAATCGTGCCGAAGAAGCTGATAATTGCAGCGCCAATAACAGCCCACTCTGTAATGAGCGTTGTGCGTTCTCGTATTCCGGCTGCAATGAGGCGCCTTTCGATGAACACAAGCATTGCCGCAAGGAGCGTTAACGCTGCGCCCGACACGTAGATAACATTTGACCACAACAACCGGGAAGAAGCAGAATCAACAAGCGAGGCAGAGGTCATGGACATTTTCTTTCTGGCGGTCATGGGCATAGTGCTGGCCGCCTTTGTCGTCTACATTATTGCCTCGATGCGAATTGAGCGTTGTCGCTCAGGTCGTGTGAAAGCGAATAAAGGGATTAATCCCGGTGCGCAGTGAGACGAGGCAATATTACGCGTTGGATCGCTTATCACCAGGAGAGAAGCAACATTATGAATCACTGGTCCTGAGAAGGTCTAGGGGGCATCGAAGATATTCGATGATGGAGTAAGAAAAACCTTCTGGCGCGTTGCCTCGATCATAGGATTTGCTCGTGAAGTAGAAACCTCGAAGCAGCTAGTCACGCTAGCCCGTGCTAACACCGCTAACACCGCCAGCCCCGCTAACTCCGCTAACTCCGCTAACTACTTCCACTCCCTCCAAAGCGCCACGCCCCCCAGCAATCCCGTCTCATTGGGCACGATGCTGACGTTCGCCCCCGGTTCGAAGTCGATCTTCTTGGTGTTCCCGCCGCCCAAATACAAATGGTCCCAGTTGAACAGCGCCTCGGTCTGCTGGATCGCCTCTTGCAGCAGCTTGTTCCATTCCTTCTTGCCGAAACGGTCGAGCCCGCGGCGGCCCAGGTGGTCCTCGTAGGTCATGCCCTTTTTACGCCAGATGTGGTGGCCCAGCTCAAGCCCTGGGCACAGGCGCCCGTCGGTAAATAGCGCCGCCCCCATCCCGGTTCCCAGCGTAATCACCAGTTCCACGCCCTCGCCCTGGATGGCTCCGTAGCCCTGCACATCGGCGTCGTTGCCCACCCGCACCGGCTTCTTCCAGAGCTTCGCCAGTTCCTCTTCCAGCGGGAAGGCCGCCGCCCAAAGCGGATGCAGATTGAAGGCGGCATAAGTCTTGCCGCGCTTCACGATCCCAGGGAACCCGACCGACACGCGATCGAAGGCTCCCATCTGATTCCGCAGGGCATCGAGCGCCACCAGCACCGCGGCAGGCGTGGGCACGGCGGGCGTCGCCATGCGTTGCCGCTCGCTGATTTTTTTCCCGGCAGCGTCCAGCAGCATGGCCTTCAACCCCGAGCCGCCAATATCAATCGACAGGGTGATGGGCGAAACAGGAATCGACGAGGCGCTCGACTTGTCGCTGGGCGCGGAGGGGACGGGGTTGGCAGCTTTTGGGGTCATCAGCAATGAATTGTAATGCCCCGGGGCACAGATTGCGGCTGCCACTGGGATCGATAATCGTCCCACCGCGCTCCCCTCATCCCCTAAACTGGTGATTGCCCCTCATGCCCTCCTACTGCGAAGTCGCGTTGCCCGTTCCGCTGGACCGCACCTTTACCTATGCGGTGCGCGAGGACCAGCGTCCCCAGCGCGGCGCGCGCGTCATCGCCCCGTTCCGCAACGAAAAGCTCATCGGCGTGGTCACCGGCCTCAGCAACAAGGCTCCCGCGGATTTCGAGGCGCGCTTCATCGAGGCGGTGCTCGACGAGGAGCCGCTCTTGAGCGACCACCTGCTGTCCCTGGCCGAGTGGATGGCGCAGTACTATCTAGCTCCGCTCGGCGAGGTGCTGCGCGGCATGTTGCCGCTGATGGCCGAGGTCCGCCGCACCGTCTACTACCGCATCACCGCCCTGGGCCGCGACGAATTGGCAAACAGTCTGGACGGCGATTCTCCTCTCTCCGCGACCCGCGGCCCAGGGCGCGCCGGTGTTTCCAAACGCCGCGGCAAGCTCTCTCCGGAAGAGCAGGACATGGAGCGCCGCGTCCTGGAGCGGCTGGCCGAGGGAGAGGCGGTCAAGGCCTCCACCCTGCGTACCGCCACCGCGGCCACGCTGCCCATTCTTGCCGGCCTGCTGCGCAAAAAATGGATCGCCCGCGAAACTGTCGCCGCCGAGCGCGATGCGCGCCGCACCGAGCGCTTTGCCGTCCTCATTCCCGAGGCTCGCCTGCCTAAGCTGACCGAGAAGCAGCAAGCCATCCTGGCCGAGCTGGCCGCCAATGGCAACGAGCTTCCCCTGGCCGAACTGCGCCAAAAGGATCTGCCCTTGTCCACCTTGCAAACCCTGGTCCGTCGCGGCCTGGTGCGCATCGAGGCGCGGGCCGCCGCCTTCCGCCTGGGCGGCTTGATTCAGGATGCCGAGCCCTATCGCCTCAACGAGCCGCAGATCGATGCGCTAGCCGCCCTGGTGCCCGCTCTGGGCGGCTTTCAGCCCTTTCTGCTCCACGGGGTCACCGGCTCGGGCAAGACAGCCGTTTACCTGGCCGCTATGCAGCGCGCGCTCGATCTGGGCCTCTCCTCCATCCTGCTGGTTCCGGAAATCGGCCTCACCCCGCAAACCGTGGGCCTGCTCGACGCCGCCTTCGGCCAAAAAGTGGCCCTGCTTCACTCCGCCCTCACCCCCGAAGAGCGCAGCGAGCAGTGGCGTCGCATCCGTCGCGGTGACGCCCCCATCGTGGTCGGCACCCGCTCCGCCATCTTTGCCCCCGCGCCCAAGCTGGGCCTCATCCTGGTCGACGAGGAGCACGATCAAAGCTACAAGCAGGAAGAAAACCCCCGCTACAACGCCCGCGACGTCGCCGTGGTGCGCGCCAAGTTCGAAGGTGCGGTGGTGGTCCTCGGCTCGGCCACGCCGTCGCTCGAAAGCTGGCATAACGCCGTGCAGGGCAAGTACAAGCTCATCGAGATGCACGACCGGGTGATGCACCGCCCCCTGCCGGAAGTGGAACTGGTCGACATGCGCAAAGAGTTCCAGGAGACCGGCAAGAACGATCTCTTTTCTCGTGCCCTTGTGGCCCAGACCCAGGAAGTTCTCGATCGCGGCGAGCAGGCGCTCATCCTCCTCAACCGCCGCGGCTACTCCTTCGCCGTCATGTGCCGCTCCTGCGGAGAAAAGCTGGAGTGCCAGAACTGCGCTATCTCCCTCACCCACCACAAGCCGCCCGCCGAGGATGGCGGCGAGGCCCGCGAAGGTCAGCGCTTGGAGTGCCACTACTGCGGCTACCGGCGTACTGTCCCCGCCCGGTGCCCCAAGTGCTCGAGCGAACACCTTTACTACCTCGGCGCCGGTTCGGAGCAGGGCGAAGAGCGGCTTGGCGAGATCTTTCCCAGCGCGCGCATCGGCCGCATGGATCGCGACACGGTCCGCGGACGCTACGATCTGGAGCGCCTGCTGGCTCGCCTCCACTCCGGCGAAATTAACCTGCTGGTGGGCACCCAGATGATCGCCAAGGGCCACGACATCCACGGCATCACCCTGGTGGGCGTGGTGGGTTGCGACAACGCGCTCTCCATGCCCGACTTCCGCGCCGCCGAGCGTGTCTTTCAGCTCATGACCCAG
>JAATFE010000356.1 GCA_015655365.1 Terriglobales bacterium | reverse complement strand
TGCAGGATTCAACAATCGATGAAGCGGTACCAGGTCTTTGACCGGATGATTCTGTACCTTGAGTTCGTGCTTTCCCAGGTCCCAAAATCGGGACCTGGGGCACCCAGCGTTGTGCGGTCAGAGACCTAGATCGCCGACTTGTAGAGCTGGCGCACATCGTCCGGACTGAGCTTTCTCGGATTTCCCGGCGTGCAGGGATCGTTCAGCGCAGGCTGGATCCAGGCTTCGATATCCGCTTCAACAATGCCCAAAGTCCCGAAGTTGGCAGGAATCCCCACGCGCTTGGAGAGCGTGCGAATCGCGGCGATGGCTGCAATGGATGCATCCTCTTCGCTCATGCCACGCGTCTCCACGCCCATGGCCTGCGCGATGCGCGCAAAGCGCGGAACCGCCGCCACGCGGTTGAACTCCTCGACCACCGGCAGCAGGATTGCATTGCAGACGCCGTGGGCCAGGTTGTGCGTGGCTCCCGGCTGATGAGCCAGCGAGTGCACGCAGCCGAGTCCCGCGCTGTTGAACGCCATGCCGGCGAGGAACTGGCCGTGCGCCATCATCTCCCTGGCCAGGGCATCTTTGCCGTTGTCATAGGCCTTCGGCAGCCATTCGGTGATGATGCGGATCGATTCCAATGCAGTGGGATCGGTGAGCGGATGTGCGCCCGTCGAGACATACGCCTCGATCGCATGGGTCAACGCGTCCATGCCGGTGCTGGCGGTAATCGCAGCCGGGATCGACAACAGAACCGCAGGATCGTTGACTGCAATATCGGGAACGATGGAGTGGCTGATGATGACCATCTTGATGTGGCGCGCGGTGTCGGTGATGACGGCGTTGCTGGTCACTTCCGCGGCGGTGCCGGAGGTGGTGCTGATGGCCACCAGCATGATGCCGCTCTTGAGGTCGTGGTGAACGCCCTCGTAGTTGGCAACCGGCGCGGGGTTCGCAGAGAGAATGCGCACCGCCTTGGCCGTATCGATCACGCTTCCGCCGCCCAGGGCAATCACGACATCGGGAGAAAGCTTGCGAAATTCCGCGAACGCCGCGTCCACGGTCTGCGTGGTCGGATTCGGCTCGATGGCATCGAAAACCTGGTAAGTGATGCCCTTCTTATCCAAAGCGGAGAATAGCAGCTTGCCGCCATCGAGACCGCGAATCACGCGATCGGTTAGTACCAAAGCACTGCGCACGCCTTGCTGAGCAAGCATGGCAATTGCATCACTCACCGCGTTCTCGCCGCTCAGGCTGAGACGCGGAATTGCAAGTGTAAACGACATCGACTTTCCCCTCTTTCGTTTTTGGTGAACACACTTCGTCGGGGACCGTGCAAACGCACAATCTCCCGGCGAGGCATGGTTATGAAGGTTGCAAGATAGGCTGCTTTACGAAATCCACTTCTCCGTGGCCAACGCTTCGGGCATCGGTTTCACCTGAAAGCGCGCAGCCAGATCCTTGAGTTCCTGGGTAGCGATAGACTGCTTCTTTCCGCCCATCGACAGCACCTTGACCAGAACCTCGGCAGCCTTCTCCGCCGTGTCGATCAGGCCAAAAGCCTCATCGAGCGTGGCACCGGATCCGAAGACGCCGTGAAACGGCCACAGCACCAGCGGATGCTTCTGCATTTCGATTGCGGTCGCTTCGCCGATGGTTGCGGTTCCCGGCACCATCCAGGGCAGCACGCCGATTCCGTCCGGAAACACCACCAGACACTCCGTGCTCATCTCCCACAACGCGCGCGTCAGCGCGGCAGCGGAAAGATCGAGCACATAAGAGAGAGCGATGAGGTTGGTGGCATGGCAGTGCATAATGACGCGGCTCGCGCCTTGTGTCACGGCCTGCCGCGAGCGATGAGACTTGAGGTGCGCGGACAGTTCCGAAGTCGGAACCGCCTTGCCCTTGAAGCCCCACAGAATGCGCGCCGAAGCGCCATCCGCGGTCACCTCGATCAGTCCCAGGTTCTCTTCCGGATCCAGTTGCACATTGCGGAAATACTTGCCGGAACCGGTCACCAGGAAATATTGCCCGGCCAACTCCGCCACAGTCTCGCCGATTGCGACAGTCCGGTCTTCAGTGAGCGACGACCGGAACGGCGCGATGTCTTCCGCAAGCAGGCGCAGGCTGACGTTGCCGCCATTGCGCTCATCCCAACCCTTTAACCACATATCCGTGGTGGCCTTGATCATGGCCCTGATAAACCACGACTCTTCAATAGGACTCTTCATTACTTAGCCTCTCGCGTGCCCAAAATCTTTTTTTCATACGCCTGCACCGTATCCAGCCACTCAATGCCGACGGGAACGTTCTGGCTGGCGCAGTAGTAATCCCACACCGCGGACCACGGCATCGACTTCTGTTCCTCGAAGATGGCCATGCGCGCCGCGCCATCGAAGCGCTTTTCCGCTTCGAGTTGCTTCGCCGCCGGCTCCAGAAGGGCCAGAAGCAGGGCCTTGCGCATATTCCGCGCGCCGATGATCCACGCCGCCAAGCGGTTGATGCTGGCGTCGAAGAAGTCCAGGCCGATGTTGATGCGATCGAGCGAGCCGGTGCGCACAATCTCCTGCGCAATGGCGATGGTGGCATCGTCCAGCAACACGACGTGATCGGAATCCCAGCGCACCGGGCGCGAAACGTGGAGCAGAATCTCGTCCAGAAAGCAGAGTGCCGTCGAAATCTTGTCGGCTACGTTTTCGGTGGGATGGAAGTGCCCGGCATCCAGGCAGAGCAGCGTCTTGCGGGTGGCCGCATAGGCCAGATAAAAGTCGTTGGAGCCAGCCGTATAAGCTTCCGTACCGATGCCGAACAGCTTGCCTTCCACGGCGACTTTATGATGCTTGCCGAGCGGCGCGGAAACGATTTCGTCCAGCGCGGCCATCAGCCTCTTGCGCGGCGCCATGCGGTCCGCGGGAGAGTCCTTGTCGCCGTCCGGAATCCAGATATTCATCACTGCCGGGGTGCCGAGCTCTTCGCCGAAATATTCGCTGATCTTGCGGCTGGCGATGCAATGATCGATCCAGAACTTGCGCACGGCCGCATCGGGATGGCTGAGCGTAGCCCTCTCGCTGAGAGGATGCGAGAAGCAGGTTGGATTGAAGTCGAGGCCCAGATGCTCCGCCTTGGCCCACTTGACCCAGTTCTCGAAATGCTTGGGCTCGATTGCGTCCCGCTCGATCGGCGTGGCGGATTCGAGATAGATGGCATGAAGATTGAGCCGCTTGGTGCCGGGGATTTGCGCGAACGCAACTTCCAGATCGGCGCGCAACTCGCCAGCACTCCGGGCCCGGCCCGGATAGTTGCCGGTGGTTTGAATGCCTCCGGTTAAATCCCCATTGGGATTCTCGAAGCCGCGCACATCGTCGCCCTGCCAGCATTGAATGGAGATGGGAATCTCGTTCAACGTGCGAAGGGCACTCTCCGTGTCCACGCCAATTTCTGCAAAACGTTCCTTGGCCAGCTCATAAGCCGCCGTAATCTTCTGTCGAGCGTCCTTCATTGAACTTCCTCCTCTGTCCTCTTTACTGCATATTGCTGAAACTGTTTCCACACCTGGGCCGGAATCTCTTCCTGCGGACGGTACTCGTCGCTGGGAAACGACCGGCGAATCAAGGCACGCGCCTCATCCAGGCTGGCAATCTCGCCCACGGCAATCATCTGCGCGCAGATATTGCCCAGCGCCGAGGCTTCCACCGGGCCGGCGCTAACCGGCAACTGGCAGGCATTGGCGCATAGTTGATCCAGAAAACGATTTTTGGAACCACCGCCCACGATGCGAATGCGCGTGAGAGCGCGGCCCGAGAGGGCTTCCAGTTCCTCTTTGACCAGGCGATACGTCAGCGCCAGGCTCTCGCAGGCGCAGCGCGCAAATTGTGCGAACGTCTCGGGCGCGGCCTGCCCGGTTTCCAGGCAGTACTCGCGCAGCGCGTCCTTCATCGAGGCCGGATTCAAGAAGCGCGGATCGTCGGGATTCACGATGGAGCGCCAAGGCGTAGTCTGCTCCGCAGCCTCCATCAGAGCGTCGTCGATGGGGGTGTCGAACTCCTGGGCCAACCGCTGAAGAAGCCACAGCCCCATGATGTTTTTCAGCACGCGATAGCGCCGACCGAACCCGCCTTCGTTGGAGAAGTTCCAGCGCAAGGCCTGCTCCGAAGCAAACGGCACCAGGCTCTCCATGCCCATCAGGGACCAGGTCCCGGAGCTGAGGAAGATTTCGCCGTCGCCTTCGAAAGGCGTTCCCACCACCGCCGAGGCCGTGTCGTGGGTGGCCGGAGCCACCACTTTGGCCGCCGTGCCCGCGAGTTGCAAATCGCCCAGAACCGTGCCCGCCTCGACCGGAGGCCGCATCAACATATTCGTAAGCCCCGCAGCCGCCAACAGGCCGCTGTCCCATTCGCCATTCAAATTGAGAAGCTGAGTCGTTGTAGCGTTGGTGTATTCGTTGGACAGAATGCCGCTGAGGCGGAAATGCAGATAGTCGGGAATCATCAGCAAATGGCACGCCTGGCTGACCCATTCCGGCTCCTGCGCGGCCATCGCGGCCAACTGATAAAGAGTATTGAACGGCAGAAACTGGATTCCGGTCCGCCGATAGATCTCGGCCGCTGGCATTTTAGCCATCACCCGATCCATCATGCCGTGGGTCCGGTCGTCGCGATAGCAGACCGCCTGGCCCACGCGCCGCAGTTCCGCGTTGAGCAAGACGTAATCGACGGCCCAACTGTCCACTCCGATGCTGCGCATGGGAGCCAAGGCCGCCGCCTGTTCAATGCCCTGGCGGACGCTCGCTTCGATCGCGTCGAGCCCCCAGCACAAATAGCCGCTGGCTTCGTCCTTGGCAAACGATGTAGAAAACCGGTTCACTTCACGCAGTCGCAACAAACCGTCGACAACTTGCGCGGCAATCACACGTCCGCTGCTTGCGCCCAGGTCGGCTGCCACAAAGCAGGGACTCTGCGCTACCAGCTTGCCTTCATCACCCATCTGGATCCCTTTAGCCCTGCAATTCTCTCGCAGAGTCATCCTGCATCGTGCCCCACCCGTTCACCGCGGATCACAGTCCCGCGTCTGTACAGCCTGCCGAAGCGCGCCTCGCCCTTGCAGGTGTCCAAGGGGCGAAAAATCCTGAAAAAAGCGCCAGCGGCAAATCGCGTCTACGAGGCAAATCGATACTGCCTTGATGATAGCCGAGAATATTCATCCACGAAACAATATTTGTATTGATTCGAGAGGATTCAGCCCGCTAAAACACAAGGGCACCTCTACGCAGACACCCGCCCCTGACCGCAGGCCGTCAAAAGCCCCCCGATTTGAGGCGAGCCAGCAGAAACCTGCTCCGAAGAGGCGCCTGCATCTCGGGCGGAGAGCATTCGTTTCTTCAACCGCTCGATCCCCCTTGGTTGCCTTCTCCCGTCTACAATCGTAGGAAGATGGCCGACACACTATATCTGAGTCTGTGGTACCCCAATCTGCGTCTGGCGGCGCTGGCCGACAAGCTGACCGCGGTGCTGGGCACATTTGCCGCACACGGAGGCGATCCCAAGGTCTATGCCGCCACCGTTTGGCCCGTAAGATGGAGCGAATCGCCGGTCTCTCAACGCGTCTATGGCCGCGGCGAGCATGGCGCGGATCCGCGCCTGGCTGTGGAAGAAGCTCTCGAGTTTCTGCACGACGACTACGCGTACGAATTCCAGATCGGCTGGAGTCTTTGGGAGCCCGAACCGGGCGAGAACAAGGATGCCCACTGGACGCGGGAACCGCGCCTGGTGCGGGTAACAGGCTTTGGGCCGCTCTTCGACGAAGGGGCCTACGAACAGGACGGGCATATCCGCGTGGACCTTGGCTCCGACGCGCCCTTCCTCGAAGAAGACCTGGAGTTGGACCCCGTGGGCGCGGGCCATGTGGCCGAGAACATTCTCCAACTGGTGGCTTTGACCACCGCCGTCGAAAAGGATTCCGGAGCTACCGCGCGGCTGTTGTGGAGCGAACTGGGCGAAAGCCTCGCCCAGCGGCTGGCGGCTCGGCTCGGCGTGAGGAACTAGGCGGTGCGACTCACCATCGAGCGGATGCGGACGCTGGTGCTGGCGGCGGGAGTGCTGTTGGTGGTGGCGCTGGTGGTGTTTCTGGCCATCGGGAAGTGGAAAAGCCCCTTCAATCGCCGCGATCTGCCTCAGCGCCTGGGCCTCGACATTCAGCAGGAAGCCAACGGCTGGACCTATACGCATGGTTTGCGCGGCCATACCCTTTACAAAATTCACGCCTCTAAACTGGTCCAACTAAAAGAGAGCAAGCACGTTCTGCTCCACGACGTGAAGATCGAGCTGTTCGGCGAAGATGGCAGCCGGGTCGACCGGATCGAGGGCAAGGAATTCGAGTACGACCCCGAAGAGGGCACGGCGAAGGCTACCGGACCGGTGGAGATTACGCTGATGCGGCCAGGGGTGGCGCCGGCCATTGCGCCCAAGGCGACGCCGGGGCAACTTGTGGCAGACAAGACCAAGCCGCTGGCCACTGCCGCCAAAACGGCCTCGTCGGGCGAGATCCATGTCAAAACCGTCGGGCTGGCCTTCGACCAGAACAGCGGGGTGGCGCGCACCGACCAGCAGGTGGAGTTCTCCATGACCCAGGGAGCTGGCAGCGCGCAGGGGGCCTCCTACGACTCGCAGAAGGGCCTTCTGACGCTCGATCAGTCCGTCGAATTGAACACGCAGCGAGGCGGAACTACTGTTCAGCTCCACGCCCAACATGCCGAGTTCGAGCACGATGCCCAGCTTTGCCGCTTGCACGCAGCGACCACCGATTACCGGGGCGCAAAAGTCACGGCGGGCGATGCGAAGATTCTCTTCCGCTCGGACGGCTCGGCGGTGCGGCTGGAGGCCACCAGCGGCTTTGCCCTGGCCACGGCGACCGGCGGCCATCTGACAGCACCCACGGGAGCGCTCGATTTCGACGAGCACAACCAGCCTCGCCACGGTCATCTGGAGGGCGGCGTCGCGCTCGATTCGGCAAACCACTCCGCAAAAGGCAGCCGGCAACTTCACGGAGCCGCGCCTACCGCGGAGCTTGAGTTCACGGCCCAGGGCGAGTTGCGCCGAGTCCACTTGGAGCGCAACGTTACTTTGGACAGCAAAGAAACGAGCGAGGCTCAAGCCGGACTTGTACGGACAAACCGGACCTGGCGCTCGCCGCTGGCGGATGTGGACTTCCGCAAGAGCGGAAAGAGCAAAGTCGAGCCCGCGACCATGCATGGGGTCGGCGGCGTGGTGGTCACCAGCGAGAGCCAGCGCGGCAAAGAAGCGCCAGTACCTTCCCGGCTGGCGGCAGACGACGTGACGGGCATATTCGGGCAAGGTTCGGAGCTGACCGCAATGACGGGCATAGGCCATGCCGGGATGGAAGAGACCACCGCCTCGGGCAGCCACCTGACCACCAGCGGCGACCGGCTGGAAGCGCACTTTGCTACGGGGCCAAAGTCCGCGACAAAGAGCGGGCAGGACGGCGCGACGCAAATTCAATCGGTAAACGTCGACGGGCACGTGGTGCTGGTCGAGAATCCGGCGGCCAAGCCGGGTGAGGCGGCGGCGGCACCGATGCGGGCCACGGCGGGACGCGCCGTTTACGAAGGCGCCGGAGAGTGGCTGCACCTGACGCTGAGTCCCCGCGTGGAAGACGGCGGCTTGCAACTCACGGCAGACAAGATCGACGTATCGCAGGACTCCGGCGACGCTTTCGGGCACGGCAACGTAAAGGCCAGTTGGGCTGAGAGCGCAACAGATAAGACTGGCCGCGCCAAGCAGGGCAAGCCTTCCGGCAGCGGGGCTGACGGCACGGTAGGCCTCGGAGGTCAGGGTCCGGCCCACGCCATTGCATCCGAGGCGCAACTGCACCAGGTCAGTGGCGAAGCCACCTTCCGCGGCCATGCTCGACTGTGGCAGCAGGCCAACTCGATCACTGCGCCCGTCATCGTGCTGGATCGCCAACGGCAGACGCTGGTGGCGCGGAGCACGGATGGCGCAGAGCCGGTGAGGGCCGTACTGGTGAGCGCGGCCGGACCGGGCAAGGAAGCAACCAACAAGCAGGCAACGCCATCCGTGATCCGGATGCGCGGAAGCGATCTGAAATACTCCGACGCCCAGCGCAAAGCAGTCATGCGCAGCGGCGCAGCGGGAACAGTAGTTGCCGAAACGGGAACAGCAACCTCCGTTTCGAACGAGGTCGAGCTGATCCTTCTGCCGCCGGGCAACCACGCCGGCAAGGACGGCGCAGCAGCGCAGGTTGACCGGCTGACGGCCAGGGGACACGTCACGGTCAGTTCCCTGGGCCGCCGCGGAACCGGGGAGCAGTTGGTGTATTCCAGCGAGAGCGGCGAATATGTACTCACCGGCACCGCTGCCGCGCCGCCGCGCATGACCGACCCGGCGCGGGGCACCGTGACCGGCGAGGCCTTGATTTTCCATAGCCGCGACGACAGCGTTAGCGTCGAAGGCGGGGGACGCAAAACAACCACAGAGACCACGGCGCCACGGTGACCGGCGGAAGCGAGTCTGGAACTAGATGAACACACTCATGGCCGAGGGAATCGGCAAGACATACAAGGGGCGTCAGGTCGTCCGCGGAGTTGACCTGAAGATCTCCCGCGGCGAGGTAGTGGGGCTCCTCGGACCAAATGGCGCCGGCAAAACTACCAGCTTCTACATGATCGTGGGACTGGTGACGCCGGAAACCGGCCGCGTCATGGTCGACGACACGGACATCACCCGCGTGCCCATGTACCTGCGCGCACGCAACTTTGGCATCAGCTACCTGCCCCAGGAGCCTTCCGTCTTCCGCAAGCTGACCGTGGAAGAGAACATCCTGGCCGTGCTGGAGGCACAGCCTCTGGGCAGCCGCGAACGGCGAACCAGGGCCGAGCGGCTGATCAGTCAACTGAACCTGGGCCATATCCGCACCACCAGAGGCTACGCACTTTCCGGCGGCGAACGGCGCCGCGTTGAGATCGCCCGCTCGCTGTGCATCCAGCCGAATTTCATCCTGCTCGACGAGCCCTTCAGCGGCATCGATCCTATTGCCGTATTGGAACTGCAAAAGATCATTTTCGACCTGAAAGCCGGGGGTATCGGGATTCTGATCACCGATCACAATGTGCGCGAAACGCTCAGCGTGACCGACCGGGCCTATATCATCGCCGAAGGCAAGATCTTCCGCCAGGGAACGCCGCACGAGCTGGGCAACGACGTCGAGGTGCGCCGCGTTTACCTGGGCGAGGGCTTCTCCCTGGGATAATGGGGTCTTGCGGCCAGGCTGGAGGCAGTGAAGGTGAGGCAGAGAATAGTGCCCGGAGGAGTTGAACCCGGTTTCCCGGATCGATCCCTGCCCAAACCGGGACAAAGGCCTTGAACTGGGCCAGTTTGGCCTTTGGCCTTTTTCAAACGCGATTAAACTTGTATTGTGTGCAAATAAGGATAGAGTCCCATCTATGGCGCTGCTACAACCCAGATTGAGCTTGAAAGTCTCGCAACGCCAGGTCCTGACTCCTGGTCTGATGCAGATGGTGAGCGTTCTTGCGCTCAACAAGCTCGAACTCAAGGAGATGATCGATGCCGAGATGGTGGAAAATCCTGTCCTGGAGGAGATTGACGAGTCGGTTCCAATGCTGGATGCCGTCGCAGACCGCGAAAAGCAGTTGGAACGGGGAGCGGAGGAAGCAGCGGCTCCACCCAAAGACTCGTTCAATGAGGTCGATTTCGGATCGTACTTCCAGGAATATCTGGACCCCGGCTACCGCACGCAGCCGGAATTCGAAGAGAGCGAGAAGCCCTCGTTCGAGAACTTCCTTTCCCAGCCCACGACCCTATCCGATCACCTGGCGTGGCAACTGGGAGCGTTGACCCTGGACCCTGCGTTGTTCGAGGCGGCAGAGTATGTGATCGGCAACCTGGACGACGATGGATATCTGGCCGCGAGCGAGGAAGAGTTGGCCACCGCCTTCTATCAGTTCCCTGAAAACCTCTCGCGGGAAAGCCAGAACCAGAGCAGCGAAGGACAGGAAAAGGAACAACTGCACCGGGCCATCGATCTGGTGCAAAATCTCGACCCCGCCGGTGTGGGGGCCAGGAATCTGCGCGAGTGCCTGCTGATCCAGATCAAGGCGCAGCAGCGCGAGTTTGCCCAGTTGTATGCCCGGCGAGCAGCGGATACGGAAGAAGATCCTCACGGCAGCTTCCGCGCCGAAGCCGAGGCCCGGCTGGAAGAGCGGCGGCGCGCCATGGAAGTAGCGGCGCTGATTGTGGACAGCCATCTGCCTCTGCTGCAAAAGCGCGACGTGAAGGACCTGGCGCGCGCGGCGCAAATCACTCCCGCCGAGGCCCATGCCGGAATCGAGTTCATCCGCACCCTCGATCCACGGCCCGGCCGCCTCTACAACCGCGAGCAGACGCGCCTGATCGAGCCCGATGTGGTCTTCGTGAAGCGCGGCGACGAGTGGACGGTCTCGATGAATGAAGAAGATCTTCCCAGCCTGCGCCTCAGCCATCGCTACCGCCGCATGTTGGTGGCCGAAGGCACCGACAAAGAGGTCAAGGATTACGTAAAAGAGCGCTTCCGCTCCGCGCTGCAACTGATGCGCAACATCGCCCAGCGCAAAAGCACGATTCTGCGCACCTGTGAGGTGATTGTGCGCCGTCAGCAGGACTTCCTCGAGCACGGCGCCGAAGCCCTGCGGCCGATGATGATCAAGGAAGTGGCGGAAGAGATCGGGGTTCATCCCTCGACCGTGAGCCGCGCCGTGGCCAACAAGTATGCGCACACCCCGCAGGGAGTTCTGGAACTGCGCTCCTTCTTCTCCGAAGGATCGAACGGGCCGGAGGGCGCAGACACGCCGCTGTCGGTGTTGAAGCGCAAGGTGCGCAAGCTGATCGAAGACGAAGATGCGCGCCATCCGCTGACCGACGACCAGTTGGCGGCGATGCTTGGGGCGCAGGGAATCCGGCTGACCCGGCGCACGGTGGCCAAATACCGCGAAGACATGAATATCCCCTCGACCCACCAGCGCCGCCGCCGCGACGCGTAGAGAAATCTCCCGAAAACACGCCGGAACAGGCCGTGGGTGATCTGCCTCACTCCCAAAATGAAACCGTTTACTTTTTAGCACCGCGTGATTTATAGTTCCCATTGCTCGCCGCTCCCGCTGTTTGCCTTCGCTCCGGCGAGACTCCATCGCATAGGGGTTTTCCATGTCTGGCATCTCTCGCCGCAGTCTGCTCTGTTCCGGTCTCGCTCTTTCCGCCTCTTCCCTGCTGGCCCGGTCGGCATGGGGGCGCACCGCCGCCTTGCTGACCGGTTATCCGGGAGCCGCTTCGGCCGAGGCGCTGGCCGCAGTCGAGCCCCGCGAGCAACTGCTCTTCGATTTCGGCTGGAAGTTCCAGTTTGGTCACGGCTCCGACCCGGCGCGCGACCTGGGCTTTGGACACGGCCAGGGGGACTTTGCCAAGACCGGCGAGTTCGCGTTTGCCAAGGGCAAATTCGACGATTCCAAGTGGCGTACGTTGAACCTGCCCCACGACTGGGCGGTGGAGCTGCCCTTTGTGCACGACGAGGTCCAGAATTCCCACGGCTTCAAACCGGTCGGCAGGCGCTATCCCGAGACCAGCGTGGGGTGGTATCGGCGCGAGTTCGATGTGCCGGACAGCGATGCGGGCCGCCGCATCAGCGTCGAGTTCGACGGCGCTTTCCGCAGCGTGCTGGTCTTTGTGAACGGCTGCTTCATCGGCCGCAACGACAACGGCTATGCCCCCTTCCGCTTCGATTTGACGGACTTTTTGGCGGTCGGGGCGAAGAACTACATCGTGTTGCGCGTGGACGCCAGCTTTGGAGATGGCTGGTTCTACGAGGGCGCCGGTGTCTATCGCCACCTGTGGCTGACCAAGACCGACGCGCTACACCTGGGCAAGTGGGAGAGCACCGTGCGCACCGCGGTCAGCGGGAACTCCGCCGTGTTGACCCTGGGCACGGTGGTGGAGAACGAGGGCAAGCAGGCCGAGAACGCCAAGGTGAGCTGGAAGATTCTGGACGCCGCGGGCAAGACCGTGGCTACCGCCGAGGCCGCGCCGCAATCGGTTGCCGTGGACGGCACGGCGACCTTCAGCGCTACCGCAAAATTGGCCAACCCGGCGCTGTGGTCGGTGGATGCGTCCAACCTCTACTCGGCCATTGTGATCGTGGAGACGGGAGGCAAAACGCGCGACGCCGAGCGGGTGAGTTTTGGCGTGCGCACCGTGCTCTTCGACGCCGACAAGGGATTCTTCCTGAACGGCAAATCGCTCAAGATTCAAGGCACCTGCAACCACCAGGACCATGCCGGCGTGGGCGCCGCCTTGCCCGACCGGCTGCAATGGTACCGGCTGGCCGTGCTCAAAGAAATGGGCGGCAACGCGGTGCGCACCTCGCACAACATGCCGACGCCAGAGTGGGTGGAAGCCTGCGACCGCATGGGCATGATGATGATGTGCGAGACGCGGCAGATGAGTTCCAGCCCCGAAGGGTTGGCGCAACTCGAAGTCATGGTGAAGCGCTATCGCAACTCGCCGTCGATCATTCTGTGGTCGGTGGGCAACGAGGAAAATCAGCTTCAAAATGGGGAAGCGGAGCAGGGCGCGAAGATCGCCACCACCATGGTGCGCAAATGCCACGAGCTCGACCCCACGCGCGTGGTCTCGGCCGCCGTCAACGGCACGAACGAAAAGGGCGTGTCGGAAGCGTTCGACATTATCGGCTTCAACTACCAATTGGACAAGCCCGACGACTTTCACCAGAAGAATCCCAAGCGGCCTCTTTACGGCTCCGAGACCTCCAGCGCCATCTCTACCCGCGGCGCGTATGCGACCGATCCGCTGCGCAACACCGTGAACGCCTACGACGGCGTGGTGCGCTGGGGCGAGACGGCCGAGGAGTGGTGGAAGTTCTATGGCACGCGGGAGTGGGAAGCAGGCGGCTTTGCCTGGACCGGCTTCGACTATCGTGGCGAACCCACGCCCTACGGCTGGCCTTCGATCAACTCGCAGTTCGGTATTGTGGACATGTGCGGATTCCCCAAGGACACGTTCTACTACTACAAAGCTTGGTGGGGCAAAGAGCCGGTGCTGCACCTGTTCCCGCACTGGAACTTCGAGGGCAAGGAAGGCGAATTCATCCCGGTTTGGGTGTACTCGAACCTGGACGAGGTGGAGCTTTTCGTCAACGGCACGAGCCAGGGCAGCCAGAAGGTTCCGCACCTGGGGCACGTGGAGTGGAAGGTCAAGTACGAACCGGGCGCGATCGAGGCGCGCGGATCGAAGAACGGCAAGGTCGTATTGACGGAGAAGCATGAGACGACCGGACCGACGGTTGCCATCCGGCTGACTGCTGATCGCACGGAGATCGATGCGAACGGCGAAGACATTGCCATCTTGAAAGTAGAGGCGCTGGACAAGGAGGGCCGCGCGGTTCCAACGGCCAACAACCTCATCTCGTTCAAAGTCTCGGGAGACGGCGCACTGCTCGGCGTGGGCAACGGCGACCCCAACTGCCAGGAGAGCGACAAGGAGCCGAAGCGGTCGCTTTTCAACGGCTTGGCGCAAGTGATTGTGCAGGCCACCAAACGGGCAGGCGAAATCCACATCGAGGCGGTGAAGGAAGGCTGGGACGGGCCGGAATTGACTCCTGCAAAGGTGGCTATCGTGACCAAAAAGGCCGAATTGCGCCCTCAAATCGCGTAAAAATGGGCGATTTTAACCGGAAAAGGCGGCCTGCGGGCCGCTTTTTTTCATGGATTTGCGGCCTTCTCTTGTCCCTAAGTACCATGCCATTGATAAAGATAGCGATTTATAGGTGGAGGCTAAGAGAACATAGGAGGGGATAGGGTACTTGGCTGCGGAGCGCGCACACATCTGACAAACCAAGCTGCGCGCTTCTCTTCCCATCTACAAGTGTGCAGCAACGGAGCGATATTTTCTGTAAGGCGAGACAGGAAGATTTCGGCGCTTGTTAAAGCTGCCGGCATCCTCGTCAAGCATGGGCGAGGACGCCGGCAGTGGTTTACGAATTCGAGCAAGGCTGGAAACAGCCTCAACTTGTGCTACGCCTTCATCGCCTGCTCGATCGCAACCGCGACCGCAACCGATGCGCCGACCATGGGGTTGTTGCCCATGCCGATCAAGCCCATCATTTCAACGTGGGCAGGAACGGAGGACGACCCGGCAAACTGAGCGTCCGAGTGCATGCGTCCCATCGTGTCGGTCATGCCATAAGAAGCAGGACCCGCCGCCATGTTGTCGGGGTGAAGCGTTCTGCCCGTGCCGCCGCCGGAAGCGACGGAGAAGAACTTCTTGCCTTCAAGCAGGCGCTCCTTTTTGTAGATGCCCATGACCGGATGCTGGAAGCGGGTCGGGTTGGTGGAGTTGCCGGTGATGGCCACATCGACCCGTTCGAGGTGCATGATGGCAACGCCCTCGCGCACGTCGTCGGCACCATAGCAGCGAACCGCAGCGCGCTCGCCCTTGGAGTATGCCTTCTCCTTGACGACCTTCAGCTTGCCAGACTTGTAGTCAAACTCGGTCTGGACATAGGTGAATCCGTTGACGCGGGAGATGATCATGGCCGCATCCTTGCCCAGGCCATTGAGAATGACGCGCAGCGGTGTCTTGCGGGCGTTATTCGCCGAGCGGGCCAGGCCGATTGCGCCTTCCGCAGCGGCAAACGATTCGTGTCCCGCGCAGAAAGCGAAGCAGCCGGTTTCTTCGCGCAGCAGCATGGCCGCCAGGTTGCCATGGCCGATACCGACCTTGCGGTCGTCGGCAACGGAGCCCGGGATGCAGAAAGCCTGCAAGCCGGTGCCGAGAGTCTCGGCGATTTCCGCGGCAACGGTTTGCTTCTTGTTGATGGCGACAGCCGCGCCAATCAGGTAGGCCCATCCGGCATTCTCAAACGAGATGTTCTGGATGGACTTCACAATCTTGCGAACATCGACACCCTTGTCCAGGCAGATCTTCTCCGCTTTTTCGAGCGAATCGATGCCGGAAGCGGCCAGGAAGGGAGTGATCTGCGCGATGCGTCTTTCGTATCCTTCAAACAAAGCCATAATCTTCTCCTTACTCCTTGCGCGGGTTGATCGTTTTGACGGCGTCGGCAAAGCGGCCGTAAGTGCCGGTTGCCTTGTTGAGCGCGGTCTGTGCGTCCACTCCCTTGGCGATGGAGTCCATCATGACGCCAAGGCGAACGAACTTGTAGCCGATGATTTCGTTGTCCTCATCGAGAGCGAGTTCGGTGACGTAGCCTTCAGCCAACTGGAGGTAGCGCGCACCCTTTTCGCTGGTGCTGTACATGGTGCCGGTGATGCTGGTCAGGCCCTTGCCGAGATCTTCAAGGCCGGCGCCGATGGGAAGCCCGCCTTCAGAAAATGCCGTCTGGGTGCGGCCGTAGACGATCTGCAGGAACAGTTCGCGCATGGCCACGTTGATGGCATCGCAAACCAGATCGGTGTTCAACGCTTCGAGAATAGTTTTGCCGGGGAGGATTTCAGAGGCCATGGCGGCGGAATGGGTCATTCCGGAGCAGCCAATGGTTTCGATCAGCGCTTCCTCGATGATGCCGTTCTTGACGTTCAACGTCAGCTTGCAGGCCCCTTGCTGGGGTGCGCACCAACCCACACCGTGGGTCAAGCCTGAGACGTCGGAGACTTCCTTGACCTTGGTCCAACGGCCTTCTTGTGGAATAGGTGCCGGGCCGTGATTGGGGCCTTTGGCAACTACACACATCTGTTCAATTTCATGCGTATGCATCTGGAGTTGCGCTCCTTTGTTTGGTTGAGTTCAAAATTGGCGTTTTGTCTAATTCCATGGCGTCTAGCTGAGCCTGAAGTTTCTCTGTATACGTTTCGGGGAGCGGTTTACCCGCGGCGTCGACAAGGGCTCCATTCGTCGTTAGAAATAGGCAAGCAAAATGGCAATTTACGAAGTCCGCTCAAATCTTTTCGGCTGGCCGATCCGCCGCCGGGAAATGCCCGATGACAGAGACGATTCGGCAATCGAGTTGATTATAGGGGCGGCCGCGTTCGATACGATGTGACCGGCACCGCACTGCATTTGTACGTAACGCAGGCATTTTTTCGCCTCTCAAGTACACTGATGGATGGAGCCAAACATGGCAAACTTGTGGACAAAGACGCGGACGACGCTGGAGATGATCAAGTGGGAGCACTCGATCTTTGCGCTTCCATTTGCTTTTACGGCGGTGCTGCTGGCCGCCCAGGGACTGCCGGGGTGGCGGACGGTGGCATGGATTCTGGTGGCGATGGTAGCGGCACGCTCCTGCGCCATGGCTTTCAACCGCTGGGCCGACGCCGATTTGGACGCAGCCAATCCGCGCACCAAGAATCGCGCCATTCCCGCCGGGCTGCTGTCGCGGGAGTTTGTGCTGGGCTTTACGGTGCTGACCGGGCTGGCGTTTGTGCTGGCCGCGGCGCAACTGAACCGGCTCACACTGTACCTTTCGCCGGTGGTTCTGATCGTGCTGCTGGGCTATAGCTACATGAAGCGGATCACGCGCTGGTCGCATCTGGTGCTGGGCCTGGCCCTGGGCCTGGCACCCTCGGCAGCCTGGATTGCGGTGCGCGGCAGCCTGGACGCCCGCATCCTGGTGCTGACTGCGGCAGTGACGCTGTGGGTCGGCGGCTTCGATGTGCTCTACGCCTGCCAGGACTTCGAGCACGACCGCGCCGTGGGGCTGCGCAGCCTTCCGCAGACGGTCGGCATCCCCGCGGCGTTTGGAGCGGCGCGGGCCATGCATCTGGCCATGCTGGGGCTGCTGGTCTGCTTCGGCTGGCTGTTTCACTTCGGCCTGACCGGATGGGTGGGAATCGCCATGGTCGGCTTGCTGCTGGCCTACGAGCACGCTCTGGTTTCGCCGCGCGATCTGCGCAAGCTGAATGCCGCATTTTTCACCATGAACGGCGTGATTGCCATGGTCTTTCTTGCCTTTGTGGCAACCGATCTTTGGTTGAGGAGCTAAAGCCCATGTCTTCCGATGTACCCCTGCAAAAAAGCCCAATGACCCTGTGGTATGGCGCCAGAAAGCAATCGCTTAACCCGTCGATCGCATCCTCCGCGAAGGATTCAACAGGAGCAACAGGGCCAGGCATGAGAATTGCAATTCAGGGAGAACCGGGCTCATTCAGCCACGAAGCGGCGGTCAAGCTGGTCGCCGATGCAACGATTGTTCCATGTTCGCTTTCGGCGGACGTGTTTGCGGCGCTGGACGACGAAACGGTAGAGGCCGCGGTGATTCCCATCGAGAACAGCCTTGCCGGCTCGGTCTCGGAGCACTTCGATCTGCTGTTGACCCACGATGTGAAAGTGGAGCAGGAAACGCTGCTGCGCATCCACCACAACCTGATCGCCCTCTCCGGCGTGGACACCGGGGAGATCGACCGGGTCTTCTCACATCCGGTGGCGCTGGCGCAGTGCAGGCGGTTCCTGGCCGAGCACCCGCGCATGGAGGCCTTCGCCTTCTACGACACGGCGGGCAGCGTAAAGCAACTGATGGAGCTGCGCGACCGTCATGCGGCGGCGATTGCCAGCGAGGCCGCGGCGCACCACTACGGCGCGAAGATTCTCGAGGCCGGCATCGAAGACAACCCGGAGAACTTTACCCGGTTCTTCCTGGTGCGGCGCAGCAAGGATTCGGTTCCCGATCCGAAGTCCAACAAGATGAGCCTGGCATTTTCGCTGGAGAATCGCGCGGGATCGCTGGTAGCGGCGCTGAGCGAGCTTTCCGCGCTGGGCACCAACCTGACCAAAATCGAGTCCCGGCCGGTGCAAGGCAAGCCCTGGGAGTACATATTCTATGTAGATTGCCAGATTCAGTCGCTCGAAGATGGTTTGCGGTCGGTGAAGTCGCTCGGCCCGCATTGCGCCATGGTGAAGGAACTGGGACGCTACCAGGAAGCGCGGTAGGGCGGGACGGGGCATTTGAGCGCTGTGGACAAGTAAAGCAAAAATGCAACAGCAGGTCCCTCGACTCTCCTTCGCTTCGCTCAGGGTCGCTCAGGATGACAGCCACAGTTTTGATTCAGTTTTGTTGGATAACATTGGATCAGCATCAAAAAAAGGGGACGGGCCAAAGCCCGTCCCTTTTTTGCGCAATGCGCTGTGATTCTAGAAGTGATAAGCCACGCCGAGAACCGGATTGTAGATGTTGTAGTACTTGTTGGTGTTGAACAGGGTGTAGCCGAAGGTCGGCACCTTGGTTATATTGCCGCGGAATTCTGCGCGGATGTCGAAGCTGGGGCTGATCTCGTAGGCCACGCCGGCACCATAGACAGCGCCGATCTGAGTCTGCTGCTTCACGTCCAGGGAAGTGGTCCCGGAGTTGCGGATGGGCAGGAAGATGAATACGCCAGGACCCGCTTCGAGAAACGGATTGAACTTGCGGAAATTGAAGGTGCGCACGTAGGCGGCAGAAATTTCCTGGGTGCGGGTCAGCACTTCGATGTTTTGGGGGTTGGTGTAGTAGTGGATCTTATTCTGGTAGGTCATGCCGTAGTTGGCCTCGAGGGCGCTCGAGGGGGTAAGCATGAAGCGGTAGCTGAGCAACGCGCCAAAGGCTGTGTTGGAGTGCACCTGGACGTCGGTGGACGAGGCGATAAACGGCTCAATCAGCCCCGTTCCGCTGATGCTGATGTCCTGACGGCTCTCCTGAGCGCGGCCTGCTGCCACACACACTGCCAGCAGGAATGCAATTAAGGCGATCTTCTTCATTCGGTCCTTGAACCTCACGACTGCACAACCGTCCGGCTGGCAACGAGCTTGTCAATTCCGGTGCTCCGATTCTAACCGGGCTCCGCTCTCAGCATTGTAAATGGCCGGGACGGTCCTTGACAGAAGCGATTGCACTGGAACGATCTTAGCGGTTAGACGCGGTCCCCGGCAAAGGGGCACCCTGGGGTTCCATAGCGCGGAGACGGCACCCTCAGCCGGCCCGCTCCACCTGGTAATAGAACGGTGGTCCTTTCTCCTGCGCCATGGTCCGGACGGTGTGCAGGAAGGCCTTGGCGGCATAGGACAGGGAGGCCTGGCGGCGGTGGACCAGGCGCAGCACGCGGCGCATTTCCAACTCGTCGACCGGCACCCGCACCAGATCACCCGTTTCCAACTCGCGGGCCACGGTGAGGTGAGGCACCAGCGCCACCCCATTGCCCAAGGCCACAAAGCGCTTGATGGCCTCGATGGTAGGCAGTTCGATGGTCATATTCAAGGGAGTTCGATAGCGCTGGAAGGCCTCGATCACCTTGCGGCGCAACGGCGAAGCCACGTTGTGGGCGATAAAGTCCTGGTCGCCCAGTTCATTGATGGAGACCCGCTCCGCGCCGGCCAGCGGGTGATTGGGGCTCACGATGAAGGCCAGGCTGTCGGCGTAGACCGCGATGGTGCGGAACTGCACCGGGTCGGGACGGAAAGAGACCACGCCGATCTCGAAGGTGCGCAGGTTGAGTTCTTCTGGAATGTGCGAGGCCAACATGCGGTGGACGGTGACGCTGACGTGGGGAAACTCGCGCCGGAAGGCGTCGATGGCGGGCAGAAGGTACATGCAGGTGTACTCGTTGGCTGCCAGTTGCAGGCGGCCGCGCTCCAGGCTCTTCAGCTCGTCGAGGGCGCTGGTGGCCTCGCGGCGCAGGGCCAGCAGGCGCACGGCGTAGTCGCGCAACAGCACGCCGGGAGCGGTCAAGGCGCCGTCGCGGGCGGCGCGGTCGAAGAGCGTTTCGCCCACCGACTCCTCCAGCTTGCGGATGACTTGGCTCACCGCCGGCTGGGTACGATGGAGGCGCACGGCGGCCTTGGAGAAGCTGCGCTCCTCCGCGACCGCCAAAAAGGTTTCGAGTTGGCTCAGTTCCATGGAAAAGCTCCGAAAGACAGGGAATAGGGAACAGGGAACAGAGATCAGAGATCAAAAGCGGCTCAGGCTGACGTGGGCAGAGAAATGGAGCCGAAAGACCGGCTGGTGAAAGGTTGTGCTCTCCTACCCTTGTCGCAAGAAACAAATGCGCGCCAAGGATGGGGCACCCAT